>JABIPV010000237.1 GCA_018699075.1 Kordiimonadaceae bacterium
AGTCAATGGCCCTTTATAACAGCGAAGGGACCACCAGTGTATACGAAGGACACGGGGTTTCACCAGAAGTCATCGCGGCATACGACGAACTTCATCGAAAAGGCGCCCTTACGGTCAGAAGCCATCTGGTGATCAGCCCCACTTGGGATAAAGGCTCTAATCAAAACCTGCTGCAAAAATGGTCTGATTTAGCGGGCGGTAAAGGCTATGGAGACGACTTTTTAAAGTATAGCGGTATCTATACAGAAGTTGGCGGTACACCACAAGATACGGTCCGCAGAAATAACAGCGATTATAGCGGTTGGGGCGGGCAGAGTGTCGATGGTGCGCTTCCAGAAGATCGCGGAGATTTAAATGAATTGGTCATGGCCGCAACCCTTCATGATTTACGGGTCAATGCCATTACCTATTCTGAAGCAAGCCTCAAAGAACACCTAGTCGCTTTTGAGGCCGCGTCTCAAAAGACACCAATTAAAGACAAACGATATATCATTGAACATTTGAGCTTTGTAAATGATGAGCAGCTTGAAAAAATAAAGCAACTCGGATTAATTGCGACCGTCCTGCCAGGCTCCATGATTTGGCTGAACGGATTAAGTCGCACGAAGAACCTTACTGCTGAAAAAGCCAATCAATATGTGCCTCTTCAAAGTTTTGTCGATAATGACATCCCTTTTGTAATTGGTACTGATAATGTGCCCTTCGCCCCGCTTCATTCAATTGGCGCGGCAGTCACAAGGTTAGACGCAACAACAGGCCAAGTTAGCTCACCAGATCAACGGATCACGCGAGAGGAAGCGTTAAAAGCCTTCACCATTAACGGTGCATACCTTAGTTTTGAAGAAAATATCAAAGGCTCAATCGAAGTGGGCAAGCTTGCAGATTTAGTTGTCTTATCAGAAGACTACATGACCGTTGACGCAGAAAACATCAGAAACATCAAAGTATTAATGACTTTAGTAGGCGGAAAAGTCGTTTTTGAAAAATAATTATTTATATACTTCGCCGCCTTGCATCACCATTCTGATATCACTCAGCACTTCTAAGTTTTCAAGTGGATTGCCTTTGACCGCGATCAAATCGGCGATATAGCCAACTTTTACTTCACCAAGTTCCCCTTTCTTATTCATCAGCTCAGCACCGACGATTGTTGCTGCTTGCAAGGTCTTTTCTATACTCAGTCCATATTCATGCATGATCAGCAGTTCGCGTAAGTTGTCCCCGTGTGTATAAGGCCCCACATCACTGCCGTTACAGATGGTTACACCAGATTTTAGAGCTGACGTCATGGCGTCTTTCTTTGTAGCAACACTTTTGGGTTCAGGGCCCTGTCCCTTTAACCATCCGCCATATTCTGCAATTGATTCAGTGATGGTAACGGTCGGGCAAAAGATAACCCCATGCTCTTTCATCAATTGGAATGTTTCAATGGTTCCGCCGTCACCATGCTCAATCGACTGAACCCCCGCGAGCGTTGCCCGTCTCATGCCTTCTGCTGTGGCGGAATGGGCCACAACTTGTCTGCCGCTGCTATTTGCCACCTCAACCATTGTTTTCATTTCTTGCAAACTGAAAGTTGGCTTTGCTTCTCCGTTAGGGCCCCAACGATAATCGGCGTAGAATTTTATAATATCCGCGCCTTTGCCGATTTGATCGCGGACAACCCGGATCAGATCATTGCCGTCGGCAGGTTCCGCGCCAAGAATAATATCATGGGAAAGATCGAAACCTTTTGGACCGTAACTTCCTGTCGCAACTATGGCCCGACCCGCGACGATGATTGATGGACCAGGGATGACGCCTTTTTCCAGCGCTTGCTTTAAGCCAACATCCGCATATCCCGCCCCTTCGCTGCCCAAATCACGTAGTGAGGTAAAGCCCGCATCCAAAGTATTTTTTAAATGAATTACACCACGCGCGACCCGTTCAGCACGACTTTCCTTCATCACCTGATCATTCCAGCTAGTTTCATTATAAGGATGAAGCAAAACATGACTATGCGCATCAATTAGACCCGGCATTAACGTCAGGCCCTCTAAATCTATTACTTTGTAGTTTTCAGGGATTTCTGCATTCATTTGCGTGGCGCTGCCAATGGCAACGATTTTATCATCTAATATCAGAACCTGTTGACTTTCCATCAATACGCCTCGGGCCACATCAAGTACGCCTGAAGGTTTTAACAGTTGATACCCTTCTGCAAAAGTTGTCTGAACCATTAAAAGACTGGCCACTAATGTGATTATATATTTTTTCATGCTTCCCTCGCTTGCTTTTCTTGTTGGGGAACAGCATACTTCAAAATACAAAATATCCAAAATTATATGAAGGGCGAAAAATGGGCTGGTTGACGATACTGCCGCAAATTGTGGCAATTGGCATTGTACTGTGGCGTAAAGAAGTTATTTTAGCCCTGATTGCAGGCATATTTACATCCGAATTTCTTCTGCTCATGGACGCTGTAGATCGCACAATTCTCATGGCACCTATTGAAACTATCGAACGGGTGGTCGGCGTCTTTTCAAGTGCAGACAGCACCCGTATCCTCATGTTCTCTCTGATCATTGGTTGTTTGATCGCCTATTTGCGACATTCCGGTGGCGTGACGGCTTTGGTTGAATGGTTTATCAATCGCGGCGTAACCAAAACCAAAAAGCAAGCCGGCCTATTATCATTTTTTATAGGTATTATCCTTTTTGTTGAATCAAACCTTAGCGTCATCACTGCAGGTATCCTTTCAAGAGGCCTTTATGATAAATTCGCCATGAGCCGCGAACGCCTTGCTTACGTTATCGATAGTACGAGCGCACCAGTGTGCATATTAATCCTGATAAACGGATGGGGCGCCGTGGTTCTTGCTAACCTCCAGGCAAACGGCCTTGAAAATGCGGAGACAACTTTAATAGGCACCATTTTTTACAACTTCTATGCCTGGATCGCCCTTGCCATCGTTTTATATACAATCCTGAGCGACAAGCTTCATGGCCCTCTTAAAGCATGTGATGCTGAAAAACAAAAAGACGTTGAAGAAGAAGCTGCGCCGGAATTTCCGGCCAGTAAAGCGCGCTTCATGGTGGTACCGCTTTTTGCACTCATCTCCCTGATCTTTATTTTCATGTATTGGACCGGTGACGGTGAAATACGTAGTGGTGACGGTTCTAGGTCAATTTTATATGCCACCATCCTTTCTTGCATCGTCGCCTATATTATGATGCTCAACAGCGGACGGTTTTCTCATATCAAGCTTGTCGAAATTGGCTTTAAAGGAATGAATGAACTTCTGCAGCTTGTGTCTATTGTACTCTTATCTTTAGCACTTGGCGCAAGCTTAAAAGTTCTGGGCACGGGTGCTTTCGTGGCGGGTATCGCCAGTGACAATTTACCCGTTATACTAATTGTGCCAATGCTATTTGTTGCTTCAGCCATAATGGCCTTTAGTACAGGAACTTCTTGGGGAACATTTGCGTTAATGATTCCAATTGGTGTGCCCCTCATTCAAATACTAGGGTTACCTCCTGCCTTTGTAATTTCTGCTATTCTTGGCGGCGGTGTCTTTGGTGATCATTGTTCTCCCATTTCAGACACCACGATGATTTCGTCGGTTGCTTCCGGTTGCAGTTTACTTGATCATGTCAGAACTCAGCTGCCCTACGCTCTTGTTGGTGGTGGATTAACTTTCGTTGCCTACATCATTGCAGGAATATTTGTCCTTTAATAATCAGGTGGGGTAATGGCCATTCCTGACATTAAGCACGCTTGCATATAAAGTCGTGCTTTGGGGCCATCTAAAATACCACTTGGGATTAGCCCTCTGCCAATGAGGTCTATTTCTGCGCCAACATAGCCATATGTGTTTTGGAATACCGGTCCTTCAGAAGTTCTGCTGCAAAGCATGATCGGCATGTCTTTTATAAGAATATCTAAATGATCTAGCCAACTTTCCGGTAGGTGCCCCGCCCCGAAAGCTTCAATCACCAACCCTTGAAAATTTTCATCCGTTATTAATTTAAGAATATCTCCCTCATCGCCAAAGGTTGCTTTTACAAGCCCAACTTTTGGCACGACTCTCTTTTCTATAAAATTAAATACCCTTTTTTGTGGTGGTAGATAATTCATCCGGATCATCCCCTCGCAAACTTGTCCGATGATACCGCCATTTAAAGATTTAAAGGCACCTACATCGCGGGTATGACATTTTTGCACATATCGTGCCGCATGAATATCTTCATTCATAACCACCAACACACCCGCCATTGCAAAAGGCGCAAATGACGCAGCGATCACAGATGATAAAATATTACTGGCGCCATCGGCGCTGACCATATTTGCACTACGCATAGCGCCAGTAACAATAACGGGGATGGAAACCTCTAGAATAATATCTAATAAGAAGGCCATTTCTTCTAGTGTGTCCGTACCTTGTACAATGACTACGCCATCACATTTTTGGGTTTTAGCCAACTTCTCAATTTCTTCTTTTAACCTTAATGCATCTTCCATATTTAAATTCGCACTGGCGACTTTTTTAAAAGTTTGCGGCCTTACTGTGGCTATTTGATCAAGTCCTGGAATAACAGCACATAAGTCGTCCGCAGAAATTGTAGGGACTACGCCCCCTTTCGGCCTTTCGGTTTCTCCCTCTTTATGGGCTTCTTTTTTGGGTGCCATTGAAATTGTGCCGCCCAACAAATAAAGGGCAATATCAGCTTTGTCACTCATTACTAATTCTCCACATATGTAATAGAATCATATTAACCATAATTTGCCTTTTCACGAGTCCTTTTAAAGTTGTCTATTAAGTTATTAAAATAAGAATAATTTATTGTCTTATATTTCAACGACTTATTATTAATGTTGTTTTTTTAATTATTCTCTTACTATTATATATATAAAGTTGTCCCATAAGATTATGCATAACTTTTAATAAATTTTACTCCGCAATACAAAAAATATAAGGTTTAATTTAAGAACATGAGCGCCGTAGAACAAGAATATCAAGAAAAACGTATAACCTATTGTTTATACGAGATTTGGGAAGAAATTGCCGAAAATAATGAGTTGCCTTCCTTAAAAAAAATTCAGCAATCTGATATTTTACCTTTTAAAGACAACCTTGTTCTCATCGACCGCCGCAATGAAGATACCCAACCTACCTTTCAAGTTATTGGCAATCACTTAAAAGACGACTTAGATATTGATCTACTTTATAAACCCGTAACAGATGTGCCTCGTCGCACCATGCTTAGCCGTGTCGCAGATCATTATTTAGAAGTAATCGCCAACCGTGTCCCTATTGCTTTTGAAGCCGAGTTTGTTAATCGCGATGGTGAAAAAGCTCTTTATAGAGGCATATTGTTACCCTTTAGTGATGATAATAAAAATATTAATTTTATTCTTGGCGGCGTGCGCTGGTTATTAGAAAAAGATGTTATCCTAGACGACGATACTCCATCAATGGAAGAATTAATGCGCAGTATTTCACAAGGCGTTGCGCAAAGCAGAGCTGAAGAAGAAGTAGATTATGAAAATGAGGATGAAATTGAAACAGCTGCCGAAGTTGTTGAGGATACTCATGAGGAAGACAATTTAGAAGAAGAAGTATCATTAGAGCCCGTAGGCCTCTCTGAAAATATCAGTGATGACACAACAGAACTCTCAGACGATACACCAGCAGAACCTCAAGAAGAAACTCTGGAAATCGAAATAGAACAAACGAGTTCTTACGAAGATAATATAATCAATGAACTCTTAAATCCAATTAAAGAAGATACCCCTGAATTGGAAACCCAAGAAGAGAGTTTATCCGAAGTTACAACGTCAACAGAGCCCGATGAAATTTTCGTTGATGAAAACGTTGACGGGGAAATTGAAGTCATCAAAGAAACAGAAGAACTGGTATTAGAGGCTGATGAAACGATTGAAGAGGCCTTAATAGACGCGCCTATTATAGAAAAGGTCGAAGAACCTTTAATGGATGAACCTAAAGAGGATATCGAAATAAATGAGTTTGAAGATGTTATTAGTGAACCAGAAACAGAAGAAGCATTTGAAAATATCTCTGCAGAAATTTCTGAACCTGTAATTGAAAACATACCTACAAGTGAAGTAGTTGAGCCATTAACCTTAGAGCAGTTAGAAACAAATCTTCGTCAAATCATAGATTATATTAATAAAGAAGATGCCAACCATAATCGAAGCCGCGATTCACTCTATAACATCTTAGAGGCCATTTATGGTTTTCATAAAATTTCTACACAGTCCCCTAATGCCTTTAAAAGCATTATTAAAAAGCACGATTTAAAAGCCCAGAAACGCGCCCCTTTTACTCCGGTACTAAAAATATGTTTAGGCAAAGATTACGACAAAACACGCTTAACTGAATATGCCGCGGCACTAGGCCTCGCCCAACACATGAATATTGAGGTCAGCGAATTTCAGTCTTTCATTAAAAATTTCCCTAGTGGCATAAAAGGCTGTGTCAAAGAAATGCGCTCAATTAGAAAAACCGGCTCCATGAGTGAGCCCGTTATCGCCAAAGGCCCTTCACTCGAAGACGCTAAAGAAACACTAAGTGAGATGCCAACCATCGGAAGTTTTAAATTACAAAACGTTATTTTAGGGGACAATACAAATGAATTTTGTTTATTGCTTGCTAAAAGAAGTGGCCATTATATCGATATTCTAAAAATATTAGATGAAAAATCTACGAATATAGAACCAATTTTGAAACGGACTGCTTTTATTCGAGGAAAACAAAAAATACCTTAAATAAATCATTTATTAAAACCATTGCTTTAATTATAGTACCATTAGTGCTTATAAATCATATAAAAAAAGGAAATAGACGTGAGCAGCTGGTCCCAAAAAGAAATCCGTTTTGATTCTATAATTGATTACGCAAAAGAAAATATGAAATCCTCGCAAGGCACAAAATTTATAAATTTTGTCAGCGAGTTTTATAAAAACGCTTCCCCTGAAGATTTAAGCCTTAGACTAGACGAACTTTATGCCATTGCTTTGAGCAATTGGAAGTTCATTTCTAGCTTTGATCAGAAAAAATCTAAAATTCGAATATTCAACCCGACTCTAGAAGAGCATGGCTGGATATCATCACATACGATCATTCAAATTCTCAGTGTAGATATGCCATTCTTGATCGATTCAATTACCTCGAACTTACTTGAAGATGGTAACGCCTTACACATGTTATTACACCCGGTTTTTGAACATCATCGAGATGAAAGCGGTAAAGTAGGCTCCAAAGGGGGCACTGCTGTTACGGAATCAATAATGCATATTGAAATCACCGCAATGAGTGATCAGAATGAAATAGACGCCTTGGAAGCAAAATTAAATCAGATCACTGATTTTGTCCTTGCCTCAGTTGAAGATTGGAAATCAATCCTGAAAAAAGTCGGTGAAACGTCTAAGAACCTTGATCTTGCACCAAAATCGGTCACCCGTGATGAAGTTAAAGAATCTCAGTCTTTTTTAAAATGGCTCACACAAAATAACTTTACTTTGCTTGGCTATAGAGAATTTGACCATAAGAAAAAAGACCCCATTATTGGCAATGGCCTTGGTATCTTAAGAAATAAAGAAGTTAAAGTTCTGCGTGGGCCAGAAGGCCTCGTCACTATTTCGCCTGAAATAGAAGACTTTATGGCTAAAGATCAAATCATGTTGATCACTAAAGCCAATGTTAAGTCTTTGGTTCATCGTGTAGTCCATCTGGATTATGTTGGCTTTAAAAAGTTTGATAAAAAAGGAAAAGTCGTCGGCGAAATTCGCTTTGTTGGCCTTTTTACATCGGACAGTTATAATCAACGAGCACAAAATATTCCTTATCTTGATCGTAAAGTTAAATCCGTCGTTGAAAGATCTGGGTTTGACTATAATAGCCACGATGGTAAAGCGTTGTTTCATATTTTGGAAACACTCCCTCGTGACGAACTTTTCCAAATTGATGAAGAAACCTTGTTCCAAACATCCATTGGTATTTTACATCTTAACTTACGCCCACAATGCCGCGCGTTTATCCGTAAAGATAAATTTGAGCGTTTCGTTTCTGCCCTCGTTTTTGTGCCTAAAGATCTTTATAATTCCATATTACGGACGAAAATTGAAAAAATATTGTGTGATGCATTTAATGGTGAACTATCTTCGCGCTACGCACAATTAAGCAATGAACGTATTGCCCGTTGGCATTTTATTATTCGCACCAAACCGGGCGATGTTCCAAATCCTGACACTGAAAGCATAAATAGAAGAATTTCCAAAGTCGCCCAAAGCTGGATTGATTATTTTCATGAAGTGCTTGTCGACCGCTGGGGTGAAGAAACCGCAAACAAATTATTCCGCAAATATAGCAAATCATTTACATCCGCTTATCAAGAAAACTTTGACCCACGCTTTGCGGTTACAGATGTTGATAAAATTGAACAGCTGCCAAATAATCAAAACATTGGTTTTAATTTTTACCGCGACCAAGAAGACCCTGACCATGCATTGCGCCTAAAAATCTACACTAGCCGCAACACAATTGCCCTTAGCGATTGTCTGCCCATGCTTGAAAATATGGGGCTTCGGGTTATTGAAGAATATGCCTTTGAAGTAATCACAGGCGGCGATGATGATAAAGTGGTCCACAGTATTCATGACTTCTATTTAGAAGACCCTGAACTAAATACATTAGATTTAGGCGATTTAAAGCCCCGTATGGAAGATGCTTTAAATGCTGTTTGGCTTAACAAAGTTGACAATGACGGATTTAATAAGTTGGTCTTAAAAACAGGCCTTTCTTATCAAAATGCCTTAGTTCTTAGAATTTACAGTAAATACCTGCGCCAATTAGGTAGTTCATATAGTGAAACATATATGCAAGATACCCTAACTTTGCATAGTGATGTCTCACTATTACTTTCAGATTTATTTGGAATTTACTTTAGCCTTGATAAAGGCGAAGATTATGACAGAACAAAAGAAGCAGAAAAAAATATCAAAAAAATTAAGAAGCTTCTCGCCAATGTGGAAAGTCTCGATGAAGATCGCATGCTTCGCAACTACCTCAACGTCATTACAAGTTCACTGAGGACGAATTTCTATCAATTGAATGACGACAATTCATCCAAACCGTATGTTTCTATTAAAATTCACAGCGAAAGTGTTAATGAAGCACCAAAGCCACGTCCTCATGCAGAAATCTTTGTTTATTCTCCTCGCTTTGAAGGTGTGCATTTAAGATTAGGGCCGGTTGCCCGCGGCGGACTTCGCTGGTCCGACAGAAAAGAAGATTACCGCACCGAAATTCTTGGGCTTGTAAAAGCACAACAGGTTAAAAATACCGTTATTGTTCCTGTCGGCGCCAAAGGCGGATTTGTACCAAAACAAATGCCTGCCAATGCCTCCAGAGAAGTATTTCTGGAAGAAGGCATTGGTTGTTATAAGTCCTTTATTTCAGGCTTACTCGATATTACCGACAACCTAATTGAAAACAAAGTGATTCCGCCTAAGGATGTGATCCGTCAAGATGGCGATGACCCTTATTTAGTCGTCGCCGCTGATAAAGGAACCGCAACTTTCTCTGATATTGCCAATGGCCTCGCCCGTGATTATGGTTTCTGGCTTGATGATGCTTTTGCATCAGGTGGGTCTGTAGGTTATGACCATAAGAAAATGGGTATTACTGCCCGTGGTGCATGGGTAAGTGTTCAACGCCATTTCCGAGAACAAGGTATAGATGTTCAAAAAGAAAGCATCAAGGTGGCCGGAATAGGTGACATGTCAGGTGATGTATTTGGTAACGGTTTATTGTGCTCAGAGTCTGTGAAGCTCGTTGCGGCGTTTGACCACCGCGATATATTTATTGACCCAACCCCGGATCCTGCCAAATCATACGCTGAAAGAAGACGAATATTTGACTTGCCGCGCTCTAGTTGGGAAGATTATTCGAAAAAGCTTATTTCAAAAGGTGGTGGAATATTCAGCCGTAAATTAAAATCCATTGACCTTTCTGCAGAAATGAAAGAATTATTCGGGTTTGACGATGATGCTACTGCTGCAACGCCTAATGACCTCATTCGAATGATTTTAAAATCTCACGTTGATCTACTTTGGTTTGGCGGAATAGGAACTTATGTTAAATCAGACAGCGAAAGTAATTCTGATGCAGGGGACCGCGCCAATGATTCCATTCGCATTAATGGTAAAGAACTAAATTGTAAGGTTATTGGCGAAGGCGGGAACCTTGGCTGTACGCAACTAGGTCGTATTGAATATTGCTTAAATGGCGGGATGATGAACACAGATGCCGTTGATAACTCTGCGGGAGTTGATTGTTCTGATAATGAAGTGAATATAAAAATTCTTCTGAATTCAATTGTTCATGAAGGTAAAATGACTGGTAAACAACGAGACAAATTACTCGAAGAAATGACAGATGATGTTGGTGATATTGTTCTTCGCGATAATTATCTTCAATCTCAGGCCATTACAGTTGCAAAATCTAGTAGTATTCGTCAATTAGACAGTTTTGCAAGATATCTAGATGAATTGGAAAAAACCGCAAACCTTGACCGTGAACTTGAATTTCTACCCAATGATGACGAGCTAATTGAAAGAGAAGAAAATGCGCTCGGCCTGACCAGGCCCGAAAATTCAGTGCTCATTGCGTACGCTAAAATGTCCCTATTTGATAGTTTAATGGCCAGCGATGTTATAGATGATCCTTATCTAGAGAAGTTCCTCTTTAAATCATTCCCGGAAAGATTAGGGAAAAAATATAAAGATGAAATGAGAAACCATCAACTTCGTAGCCAAATTATTGCTAAAGTAATCTGTAATGATATTGTGAACCGTGGTGGCATTCAATCGATTATAGAAGAAACCGGCGCGAGTGGCGCAGAAATAGCCCGAGCAGCGATTATCACAAGTGAAGTATTTGAGCTGGATAATCTTTGGGACAAAATTGAAAAGCTAGATCACATCGCACCTGCAACCATACAAATTTTGATGCTTATGGACGTAGAAGAATTTGCACGCCGTCAAACCATCTGGTTCTTAAATAATACCGATGATAAGAAATCCATATCTGAAATCATTGAAAATTATAAACCGGGCATTACCGATTTATTCTTAATGGATACAGTTACAAAAGCCTCGCCTGACGATAGCTTTTACAACAAGAAAAAAATGTACACGGAACAAAATGTTGGTGAAGACCTCGCGCAACATATTGCCAGCCTTGATATTAAAACCGCAGCCTGTGATTTAGTGCAAGTCGCAAAAGAGCTAAATATTAATGTCACAGACATTGCGGCCGCTTACTTTATTTTAGGCAAAGAGCTTGGTTTTGACTGGTTAAGAGATCAAGCTGAACTGGTTGAAACGTCTGATCATTGGGACCGTCTTGCGGTAAATAGTATTCTTGGCGATCTTCAAGATCAACAAAAGATCCTAACCCGAACGGCTCTAATGAATACCAAAGACAAGGAATACTTGAAAGCAGCACAAAAATGGTTATCAGATAATAGAACCGCAACCGTTCGTGTGCGAAATTTGTTGGAAGACTTTAAAACGGCCGGTTATTTCAATGTCACTAAAATGGGCTTTGCGGCACGCCAAATAAGAAACGTCGTCGTAGATTAATAAATAATTTAAGATATCCTAATGAAAAACTTGTTTAAGACGCTCGTCTTTCATTAGGATTATTTATATGACCATTTTAATGACGGAAATGTCTCATTCCTGTCAAGACCATGGCAAGTCCTTTCTCATCAGCTGCGGCGATTATTTCTTCATCGCGAATGGACCCGCCTGGCTGAATAACGGCGGTAACGCCGGCTTCTGCAGCGCTTAACAGTCCATCTGCAAATGGGAAGAATGCATCCGATGCTACAACAGAACCTTCCGTTAAAGTATATGGAAGTCCCGCCGCTTCACTGGCATCAACCGCTTTTCTTGCTGCGGTTCTTGAACTGTCAACTCGGCTCATTTGACCTGCACCAATACCAACGGTTGCACCGTCTTTAACATAAATAATCGCGTTTGATTTCACATGTTTACAAACCGTGAAGGCAAACAGCATGTCTTCTAACTCTTGCTGTGAAGGTTGTCGTTTGGTCACAACTTGCAAATCATCTAAGGTCACTATTCCGTTATCGCGATCTTGAACTAAATAGCCCCCTGCTACCGATTTAATCGTTTGCCCGACTGTGCGTGGATCAGCAAGTCCGCCTGTAAGCAAAAGGCGTAAATTTTTCTTCGCCGACATAATCGCCAGTGCGTCTTCATCCGCATCAGTCGCGATTACGACTTCGGTAAAGATTTTTGAAATCTCTGTTGCTGTTTCAGCGTCCAGTTTCCCATTCAGGGCAATAATGCCCCCAAATGCACTGGTCTGGTCACATAGAAGAGCCCTATTATAGGCGTCAATATAATTATCTCCTCGGGCAACTCCACACGGATTAGCGTGCTTAATAATGGCAACGGCCGGACCTTCCGTAAGATCAAATTCACTCACTAATTCAAAGGCCGCATCCGTGTCATTTAAATTATTATAACTAAGTTCCTTGCCTTGCATTTGTTTTGCTGTGGCAATACCAGGGCGCGGCTCAGCACTGCGGGTAAGATAAAAGGCCGCGTCTTGATGTGGGTTCTCACCGTACCTTAATGTTTGCTTCTTTTGCGCCGTGATATTTAAGCGTTGTGGATGTATTTCACCAAGCTCATTGGCGAACCATGATGAAATCGCCGCATCATAAGAGCCTGTTCTTGCAAAGGCCTTCGCCGCTAATTTCTTGCGTAGTTCTGGAGACGTTGTGCCATTATTTTCTTTAATTGACGTCATGACGCTATCATAATCATCGGCTTCGACCACAACTGTAACAAATGCGTGGTTTTTTGATGCACTACGGATCATCGCCGGGCCACCAATATCGATATTTTCAATACATGTCGCAAAATCAGCGCCTTTTTCCACGGTTTCTTCGAATGGATATAAATTTACCACTAATAAATCAATACTGCCAATATCATGTTCGCTCATAGATGCAAGATGATCATCATTATCCCGTAACGCCAATAGACCGCCGTGAATTTTAGGATGAAGTGTTTTTACACGACCGTCCATCATTTCCGGAAATCCTGTGTGGTTTGCCACTTCTTTAACTGGCACTCCCGCATCTGCCAAGGTTTTAGCTGATCCGCCGGTGGATAATATCTCAATCCCCTGGTCTGCCAAGAACTGTCCTAATTCTACAAGTCCTGTTTTATCAGATACTGAAAGTAATGCCCGCTTTATGGGAATAGACGCCGTATTATTCATTGAATATCTCTTTTATAATAGTTTTCTTAATTAGTGCGCGTGGTAATCGAATTTGTTACCTCACGCAAGTTTTAATTTAAGTCTCTCGCCTGAATGACCAAAACACCTTCGATTGCTCTTCACTCGCATTTGCGGAAAGAACAATTTGCTGTGAGTGGGACGACTTTCCACCGACACCAAAATACACACTATCTTCCAAAGAAAGCGCCGCCCCCCGCGCTAGGAAAGTCCACATCTCCCCATTCACAAGTGTTATATGGACCTTATCTTGATCATCTTGTTTTTCTAACATTACCTCAGGATGAAGATGAAACCTTACTGCAAATGGTAATGGGCCAACTTTATTTTCAACTCTATTTCTGAATAAAATATCTTCCCCGCGTAAGTCTTCGCCTGTATTTTTTAGATATAATAACCTTCTGTGAGTTATACCATACTGTTCATTATAGCCATCATGAGAAGCTTCCAGCATAATATGACCTTCAGACATATATCGTTTGCTGGACATTTTTGTTATACCATTGCCAATTAAACCATCCTCCCGAAGGGCACTGCTGTTTTGCTCATTCAATACCAATGTAGAATGTGCTGCCGTCGATCTCGCCTCAATTTCTGACATCAATAATTGTTTTTCTTGGGTAAAGCGACTATCACCGCAATTGACAATCATCCTAGCCGTGCCGCGGCTCATCTCAAAAGAGAGAGCCCCTGAGTGGCAATGTCGGCTTAAGCCAACTTCTGCGGGGGGACCCACATCCTGAAGAATGACTGTTCCACCATTTTCAATGCGGCTATAACCGCTTTGTTCTAAATCCGTGACGGGCAGGTTATCTTCATCGTTTTTTTGCAAACACGTAAATATATCTTCGTGATTTAAAATAGTTGCCCCATTAAATAAGGGTACTTTACCGTCACCGTGAACGATCGTTCTTAAATTTAAAGCTATTTTCCGGATGGCAATATTTAAAAAGTCAGGTGCCCGCTGACCCATGCCGGCAAAACTATCTCTTAAGGTAACCATCTGCATATATATATGCAGAAGCTCTTGAGGGTTTCGACTTCTAATTCCGCCATCGGCTAAAACTTCTTTACCTAAGGCAAACTTTAATAACGTTAGCCCTTCTTTCAGCCATCCATCACCAAACGGAATATAAAGGCCTGATAATATAAGTCCTATAATTGCTTTTAAACTATCAGGTCCATCGGGTAATTCAGAAGACACTTTCATTAAATGTCGCGCACTTCGTGCCAATATATCCAATACACGACTGCGATAAATCACATCATCCGTATCCATAATCAGTGGCGCAAAAATTAACCAATTTGAAATACGTAGCCCAACAACATCCGCACGCCAAGACACTTCGCCCCATTGAGTATTTTGATCAATCCATGTTAGTGTCAGCTCTTCGGCGCGTTTTTTGGCCCCATTTCTATCCACCGCCTGATTTAAATCTCTCAGCCAGTTAAATGAATGTAAATATTCAAGCCAACTTTCATCAAGATCAGAATTAAGCCAAATTTCGCCTTTAGGCCAGATATTTTGATCATGATTAGGGTTTTCAAGTACATTACCCGCTGCGATAATTTTGCCGGCAACCATTTGGGTGCCCATCGTCACTGAACCCGGCCATAAATCTTTTGGTGTCCCAAGCAGTCTTAAAGGATGCTTCCCTCTTAAACTTAAGTCATGATAAAACCCGCTATGTTTTGCTCTGCCAAAGGCTTTCGCGATCGGATTTTGCATTTTTAGGCCCATTGATGAGACTGATTTGCGGCGAAGTTGGGCCATTTAAAGAATTTTCTCCAAAACTACGATAATAGTAATAATACTAACACATTTTTTCGCGAAATTTATAGTCAAAAATAACTAAAAATGACAGGGATTTATCGCCCTCTTAATGCCGTTATATTTTCAGCATATTTATCTGTTCCACCCACAAAAGTAGCGGTTCCAGCTACCAACACATCTGCCCCCGCATCAATAACACTTTGCACCGTATCCATATTAATGCCACCATCCACTTGCAAGTCAATTTGCCGACCTTCTTTTTCGATCATGGTACGTATAGTTTTAATTTTCTCTAATGATGTCGGGATAAATTTCTGCCCGCCAAAGCCCGGATTGACGCTCATGACCAAAATTAAATCAACCATATCCATTACATTTTCAATCACACCCACCGGTGTCCCTGGATTTAACGATATGCCGGCCTTCTTCCCCAATGATTTAATAAGCTGCAGCGTTCTATGAAAATGAGGCGTAGCTTCTGCATGGATGGTAATAATATCCGCTCCGGCGTTGGCAAATGCTTCAATATAAGGGTCAACGGGTGATATCATCAAATGAACATCAAACGGTTTATCACTATGTCGTCTTAAGGACTTCACAACATCTGGGCCTATGGTGATGTTTGGTACAAAATGACCATCCATTACATCCACATGAATATAATCTGCACCCGCCTTAGTTATTGCAGCAACTTCTTCGCCAAGTCGGGCAAAATCGGCGGATAAAATAGAAGGGGCAATTTTAATATTTGATGTCATCTTCACTACCTAAAAATATTGTTTCTACTCTTTTACAAGACGCGAAATAAAAAAGCCATCCATTCCGTCCTGATAATGATAAGGCAAGGTTTGCACATCCCCTGACGGTAATATAGTTTGCTCTAATCCAGGCAGTTCTTCTTTGATAATATTTTGACGGCGTAATGTGTTATTGCGTGCCAAAAGATTATCAATTTGATCGGGACCTTCAGCCTGTTCCATCGAACAGACACTATAAACTAATGTGCCGCCCTTATTCAGCAGTGTTGACGCATGATCAAGCATCTTTATCTGGATATCTACCATTGCTTTAATATCAGCCGGAGAACGCATATGTAATATTTCAGGATGTCGTCTTATTGTACCTGTGGAAGAACAGGGCGCATCTAACAAGATATAATCAAAATTTTGTTCCGGCTGATATTTCAATATATCCATCGCTATGATGTCAATATCAAACTTTAACCGTTGCATGTTCATTCTTAAACGGCCCAGACGACTTCGTGATAAATCAACGGCCGTAACCTTCGCGCCCTTTGCCGCCGATTGAGCCGCCTTTCCGCCCGGCGCCGCACAAAGGTCAAGCACACGGTCATTTTTACCTGCGCCCAACAGATTTGCTGGTAATCTCGCGCCCATATCCTGAACCCACCATGTGCCGTCAAAATACCCTTCTAATTCTGTAATTTTACCTGCCTTTGTAAGGCGAATACCGCCCGGGACAACTTTGCCATTTAACTTATTTGCCCATTCCTCCAAATCTAGTTCGGGCTTAAGGCTGATATCTAAGGGTGCTTCGACCAATAAATGATTTAAAATTTCTTTTACTGCCGCATTTCCATAACGATCATCCCAACCTTTTAAAAGCCAGTTTGGGAAATTTAAGCGTGTGTTGCTATATTTCTTCATCAAGCTTTCTCGTTCACGGTCTACATTACGCAGTACAGCATTAACCGTGTTTTTTAAATATTGAAGCTTTTTCGAAACTTTATTCTGAACCAAATTCACGGAGGTATTTACCGCCGCATGGGCAGGAACTTCTGAAAAAAGAAGTTGCACAATGCCAATCCTTAGCACATGGCGAATGGCCATTTGTGTATTACCAAGTTTCGTTTTAGTGCAGTGGTTTATGATTTTATCAAGTTGTCCAAGACGTCTTATTACCGTGGTCGTCACATGGCGGATAAACCGTCTTTCTTGGGGTAATATTTCAACCGAAAATTCCTCAAATATTATCTCAGTAGCGGCGTCTAATGTAATGCCGTCATCCAACACTTTTTTAAGGATAAAAAATGCGGCTACCCTACTATTATTTTCATTTGTCATATATTATTCCCAATGTCATTCATGGGAAGTACCATAAGGACAACATTTTGCCAAGTCGTAGATTTTCTTTCCCTATCTAGTCAGATATGTTTAACATGGTAATAGTATATTATTTAAGAAAATTTTATTATTCGGAACCACATTATGACAGAAAAAGAAGTTGTGCCAAAAAAAGACGCTTTACAACAAAAGACTAAAAATAAGGCAAAAGAACTAGGTGGAAGAAAAGGACCAGACCCCGTGCGTTATGGCGATTGGGAAAATAAAGGCATTGCTTCTGATTTTTAAGAGTTAA
>JABIPV010000208.1 GCA_018699075.1 Kordiimonadaceae bacterium
AACGAAGCCCCGCACCAACACAGATAAGAGCAATGGGAAGCGCAGCCTTGCCCACATTCGCCGTTAGATCAGAAAGAACGGGTAAATTCCCCAGCCCCATAAAATTAAACAATAGCCCAATGGCAATCGCGACTATAAACGGGTTTTTCACCACTTCTGATAATAAAACGGAATAACCGCGTCTTTGGTTTGATAAAATAACCGTCATATAAACAATGGTAAGGATATTTGAAAACGTCACCATCACAGCAACAGCAAGAGCTCCAAGAATTTCACCCTGTTCACCAAATAACTGGCTGATTACGGCAAGAGCCAGAAATGAATTATGGCGTGCGCTTCCCTGAATTACTGATGATAACGGTTTAGGGCTCATGCAGTATAATTTGCACATGATATAAGCAAATATCAGCGCAGACAAATAGCCCAATATCATCGATGCTGAATATTCAACCACTGAATAATCGCCAAAATCAATCACAGCCGTTTTATTAAAAAGTAGAGCCGGAAACAGTACCCAATAGGTCAGTTTATTGACCTGATGCCAAATGTCTTCATCTTTAATAAGCACTTTTTTTAACAATAACCCAAGCAGGATAACGAGAAAAATAGGCGTTACGATAGTAATTAAATTCCCCACATCATGTCCCCGAACCCAGTAAAATAATCATAAGCGGAAGCGTAATGACCGATATTAAAGTCTGAAGTGATATAAGACTAGCCATGAGCGGCGCATCACCACCCATTTGTTTGGCAAGGGGATAACTCGCCGCACCGGTCGGCGAAATAGCAAAAATCATCGCTGTCATTGCCATCACATGCGGTAGTGCAAAATAAACCGTCATCATATATACGACGCTTGGGAAAATTATCATCTTGGCAAAAGTAGCAATAGCACAGGCAACAATTTTATCACTAAGTCCCCGCATCCTCAGGCCAGCCCCAACACAAAGCAGCGCAATTGTTAAAGTCGTTTCACCGACGCTCAAGGTAAATTCATGCAAAATAGGCAAATTCCCAAGCCCCAAAACATTAAAAGCGGCCCCCAGTAATATAGCAATGATAAACGGATTTCTTTTTAAGTCGGAAATAACACTGGAAATACCGGACCCTTTTGGTGAAAGCATAATGGTCAGCGTGATATTGACCACAAGGTTGGTAAAGGTCACCAGAATCGCAATAATAATTGCCGCAATCATTGCCCCCTCTTCACCGTAAATCTGAGAGGCGGTAGCAAGGGCTAAAAATGCGTTATGTCGCCCTCCTCCTTGAATAACCGATGTTAAAGTAGCGGGTGCAAATCCGGATATTTTACCAAATATATATGAAAACAGTACCGCCGCAATAAAACCCGCAACCACAGTAATAGAAAGAGGGCCGAGATCGAAATCCGCAAAATCAATAACCGACGTTTTATTAAATAAAAGGCAGGGAAATAAAACCCAATAAGCCATCTTGTTGATATAATCCCATACGTCATCATCAACAATAAGAATACGGCGCAATATATTCCCCAGTAGGATAATAAGAAAAATAGGGGCTATCAGCAGCGTTAAATCCATCATTTCTTATTATTTGCCTTTTAAACACCACTGTTCACGGAAATTTTACATGCGACTAATTGTAATAGTTCACATCTTTGTACATAATAAGCAGATACTATAATTATATGAAAGTCTAAACCATGACAATCCGAGTTTTAGTATCTATTTGCATTATGTATCTATTTTCATTTGCTTCCGCTTTACCACAAGATGGATCAAAAACGGGTTCATTCGTTTCCAAAAGCACCTCAACTGCTTTAATGGGCGAGGAAATAGCGGCGAGTTATAGCGCCTTTCTCGGCGCCGATGAGGAGATAGAATGGGAAATACATGTTCCGGCAAATTATAGTCCTGATAATCCTCCCGGCATACTCGTCTATGTAAGTCCGCAAAACAGAATTAATGTTCCCACAGGATGGACAAATGTCACTGAAGAAAACAATCTGATCTGGATCGCGGCGCGAATGTCGGGAAATGAGATAAATGTATTAAAGCGTATTTCATTTGCCGTTATGTCACTTTCACTCATTGATCTAAATTATCAAATTGATCCGGCGCGGATATTTATTAGCGGCTTTTCTGGTGGTGGCCGTATCGCTAGTATCGTCGCAACAGAATATCCAACTATATTCAAAGGCGCTATTTATAATAGCGGTGTAAATTTCTGGCAACAGAGCAATCCTGACCTGCTGGAACTTATTAAAAATCACCGTTATGTCTTTGTCACCGGTACAGATGATTTCAATCTTCGGGATACCAGACAGGTTTATAATAAATATAAAAAAGCTGGTGCAAAAAATATCAAACTAACCGTCATCAGGGGAATGGGACACGAAAACCCAAAACGAAGCAGGTTTGCTCGTGCTATTGAGTTTCTTGATGAAAATTGAACATTTACTAACAAGTTGATTTTTCAAATATTTTATGGTAAAAGCACACTTAGAACAACTTATTATTTGTAATTTAAAACTATAGAGTTAATTATTTTTATTTGAAACAACTTATAGGAGGGTGTATTGTTTAAATCTGTCATAAAACTTGCAACATTGTTATTTTTGGTAACTTTTTCATTAAGTTATGCACAATCAACAGTGAGAACTGGTGAAATGATCATCAGTGCCAGCCCTGGTGAAATTATGGAAGCGGATGCAATGTCCTTTAATTCCATAATCGGGAAAGACGCCATAATTGAATGGGAAGTATACGTACCGGAGGACTATGATCCGACTAATCCTCCTGGAATAATGGTATTTGCCGGCGCGCCACAAAATGTAAGAGCACCCTTCGGTTGGATGAGCGTCATGAAAGACAAAAATCTAATTTGGGTCGCGGCAAGAAAATCAGGCAATGCGGCTACTTTTGTGCAAAAAGAACTCCTTGCCTTAATGTCAGTGCCGCTAATCGAAAAAAAATACAAAATAGATGCTAAGCGGGTTTATATTTCCGGCGTTGGCAGAGTTTCATCTGTCGTTACCATGGATAATCCTGATATATTTAATGGTGCAATTTTTACGGACGGTGACCTATGGAGTAAAAATCCAGAATATAAAATTAATTCAATATTAAATAAACGCTTCGTTTTCATAACAGGTCACCAAGGCGGCGCGGCCAATGTCCACTCCACACGATATTCATACAATAAATTTAAAGATGCCGGTTTAAAGAATTTAAAACTCATAACAATATCCCCCATAATGCGCTATGATCGTCGAAGATTTCTAGAAGCAATTGACTATTTGGATGGATAGTTTTCTAAATCACCATTGACCTATAGGAGGGCACAATGCTTAGTTCTGTTATAAAATATGCAACATTGTTATTTCTGATAACTTTTTCATTTAGTTACGCACAATCCACATATAAAACTGGCGAAATGATCATCAGTGCTAGCCCTGAAGAAATTATGGGAGCGGATGCAATGCGGTTTAATTCCATAATCAAAAAAGACGCTATAATTGAATGGGAAGTCTACGTACCAGAAAACTATGACCCTAACAGGCCCGCTGGACTAATGGTATATGCCGGCGCACCGCAAAATGTAAGAGCACCATTTGGCTGGATGAGCGTCATGAAAGATAAAAATATGATTTGGGTCGCAGCAAGAAAATCAGGTAACGGTTCTTCTTATAAACAAAAAGAACTGCTTACCCTTATGTCTGCACCTCTAATAGAACGTGATTACAAAATTGATCCAAACCGTGTTTATATTTCCGGTGAAGGAAGGATTGCCTCAGTTGTCATTATGGATTATCCCGAAATATTTAAAGGTGCCATTTTATCCGGCTATAATATATGGAGCAAAAATCCAGAAGCTAAAGTAGAACAAATACTTGATAAACGCTTTGTTTTTGTAACAAGATT
>JABIPV010000221.1 GCA_018699075.1 Kordiimonadaceae bacterium
TACCTTTAATGGTGGCAAAACATGGTCATCGATCATGAACCAACCGACCGGGCAGTTTTACCGCGTGATTACTGATAATTTGTTCCCGTATAATGTTTACGGTTCGCAGCAAGATGATAATGCCATCACCATCAAAAATGAAACCCTTAGCGGCGGGATTGGCGAACGGCATTGGTTCAGTTTAGGTTCTGGTGAAAGTTCCACCATTGCTTTTGATCCTGAAAATCCGCGCTTTGTTTACAGCACTTATTTCGCCAGCATGATCGGTGAATGGGACCGTGATACAGGCAATTACCGCGATATTCGCCCTTATCCAGAACGGGTAACAGGCGAACAGCCGAAGAATTTAAAACTGCGCGCAAACTGGAACAGCCCGGTGATTGTATCGCCTCATGATCCCAGCGTGATTTATTATGGTTCGCAGTATTTAATGAAATCAACCGATCGTGGCGCCAGTTGGGACATCATCAGTGAAGATCTTACCCGCAATGATAAAGAACATCAGGGCCTCGGAGGCATTCCCATTTCCAATGAACAAATTACGGCGGAAAGTTATAACAACCTGTTTGTGATCGCCGAAAGCCCACTTGAGCAAGGTGTGATATGGACGGGATCAGACGACGGACTAATTCATATCACCCGCGATAACGGTGAAACATATGAAAATGTCACGCCGCGCGGAATGAGCGAAGCGATTGTTAACGTGATCGATGCCTCTCCCCATCAAGCGGGAAAAGCTTATTTCGCCGTTGCCGGCTATAAATTGAATGATTTTACCCCTGTGATTTATAAAACCGAAGATTACGGTCAAAGCTTCACTAAAATTGTCAATGGACTTCCCGAAGATACATTTGTCCGTTCCGTTCGCGAAGACCCAAAACGTGAAGGGTTACTTTATGCCGGCACAGAAACAGGGATGTTTGTATCTTTTGATGACGGTGAAAATTGGCAAGAGTTTCAGCTTAACTTACCCGAAGTTCCAATCACCGACCTTCATATTCGTCATGATGATCTTGTGGTTGCAACCCAAGGGCGCTCATTCTGGCTATTGGATAACTTAACGCCACTTCATCAAATTTATGATGGTGAAGTGGGTGATAGCAATTTCCTATATAAGCCTGAATCTCCGCTACGTTCGATCTCCCTAGGTTATCCAGAATATAGCGGTCAAGATGCGGATGTATTAATCGGACGAAACCCGCCAAAAGGCCTTCAAGTACAATATGTACACAGCGAAGAACTTGGCGAAGATGATACTATCTCAATGGAAGTCTTCAATGCGAACGGCGATCTTGTTCATTCGGAATATAGCAATGATACGAGGCCGCAATGCGCCCTTTCCCCACGGGCGAAAAACCTTAAAAAGGCAAAAGGCGCCAATCGCTGGACATGGAATATGATGATTGGTGAATATGAATGTTTTGAAGAGGTGTTCAAAGTGACCCGCGGCATCAATGTTTATAAAGCGGTACCGGGTCAGTATTCTGTGAAACTCACCGTTGGTGACTTCAACCAAACACAAGCTTTTGAAATCAGGATTGATCCTAGGCTTACGGGTACCCACGCCGAAAACCTCAAACAATATCAGGATATGGATGCGCTTAATAAGTCGCTTTATAAAATTATTCAAGAAATGTCAAAAGGCGTGATTGACTTAAGAAATGCACAAAAACAAATTGAAACCGTGCGTGAACTGTCAATGTCAGATGATGTTACTGTAAAAGCAAATGCGCTTGATCAAAGTCTCACATCTTGGGTCAATAAAATCCTACAACCCAACTTCCAAACCTTCCAACACCTTTATCAAATGGAAGCCAAGCATTTAATGGAAGTCAAAGGGCTGATCGGCCGCATGGCAAGTTCTGATGTTCCCGTAAGCAAAGGGGCAAGAGAAGTCGCGCAGCGTTACATTGATGAATGGAACGTTCTGGCGGCAGAGCTAAGCGCGCTCAAAAATAATGATATCGCCAGCTTTAATACTGAAATGAAGTCGGCTGGATTGCCGGAAATTTTCTTAAAATAGGAAAAAAATATGACACATATAATTAAAAATATCGTCGCAATTCTTGCCACGCTTTCATTTATCGGACTTCCAATTCCGGTAGTGGCACAGGATGTTGACCCGGCACTTTATGAAAATATGAAATGGCGTGATCTTGGTTTTTCACGGGGCGGAAGATCAACAACAGCGACGGGGATTGCAGGCGATCCTCTGACCTATTATATGGGAGCCACTGGCGGCGGGCTTTGGAAAACGGAAAATGCCGGATTAAGCTGGGCCAATATTTCTGATGGCCATTTTGAAACCGCAACCATCGGTGCCATTGATGTTGCTGATAGCGATGCCAATGTGATTTATGTGGGAACAGGCGAAGCGCCACTACGGGGAATGAAGTTATCCCACGGTGACGGTGTTTATAAATCAACCGATGCTGGTCAGACATGGATCAATGTGGGCCTTAAAAATTCCCGCCAAATCGCGCGCTTACGCGTTCACCCGAATGATCCGGATATTGTATTTGTTGCCGTACAGGGCAACCCATGGGCAGGAAATGAAGAACGCGGCGTTTATAAAACCATTGACGGCGGAAAAACATGGACAAAATCACTATATGTCAATGATTTAACTGGTGCCGTTGATATCAGCATGGATTTAAGCAATCCGCGTATCCTTTACGCGGCAATGTGGGACCATAAACGTGACCCATGGCAGGTTCGTAGCGGCGGTGGATCAAATTCAAGTGCCATTTATAAAACCACGGACGGCGGTGAAAGCTGGGAAAAAATCGGCAAAGGGCTCCCGGATGAAATGGGGAAAATTGGCGTTGATGTAAGCCAAGCTAATGCAAATAAAGTCTACGCAATCGTTGAAGCAGAAGGCGAAAAAGGCGGACTATACAGATCAGATGATGGCGGTGTATCCTTCAAACTTCTAAACCATGATCATATTTTAAAGGCACGCTCGTGGTATTATCAGCATATCTTCGCTGATCCGAATAATGAAAATGTAGTCTATGTGTTAAATGCCCCACTGATGAAATCCATTGATGGCGGCAAAACATGGGCAAGGGTTTCTGCGACCCACGGTGATAATCATGATCTTTGGATTAATCCCACCGATAGTGACATCATGATTAATGCTAATGATGGTGGCGCCAGTGTCTCTCTTGATGGTGGTAAAAGCTGGTCAACACAGGAAAATCAACCAACGGCACAAATTTATCGTCTTTCCGTTGATAATGGTTACCCATACCGGGTTTATGGCTCACAACAGGATAATTCTTCTATCTCACTACCGAGCCGGTCAAAAGCAGGCAACATTGGCATTGGTGACTGGTGGGCAACTGGCGGCGGCGAAAGCGCGCATATCGCTTTTGATCCCGACAATCCAAAAATGGTTTATTCCTCCTCCATTGCGGGAGGTGTTATTGAATGGAACCGTGATACCAAACAAATGCGCAACATTGTCCCTTATCCAGAGCGAACCTTTGCGGTTAATCCGGGGGAGCTTAAATACCGCGCTAATTGGAACCCACCGATTATAGTCTCCCCTCATGATCCAGAAACTATTTATTATGGCTCACAGCTGGTACTTAAATCTACGGACCGCGGTGTAAGCTGGACAGAAATTAGTCCTGATTTAACACTCAATGACAAATCACATCAGGGCGATGGTGGCGTGCCGTTCACCAATGAACAAGTCAGCGGCGAAAATTATAATACGCTCTTTTATCTGGTGGAATCACCACTTCAAAAAGGTCTAATCTGGGCAGGTTCCGACGATGGACTGGTCCATGTCACCACCGATGAAGGAGGTGAATGGGAAAATGTGACACCGCGCGATGTCAAAGAATGGCAAATCAACGCCATTGAAGCCTCCCCTCATAATGCAGGCACGGCATACGTTGCGGTTACAGGTTATAAAATGAATAACTTTGAACCACACCTATACCGCACAGATAATTACGGTAAAAGCTGGAAAAAAATCATCAAAGGACTTCCAGAAGATACCTTTGTTCGCGTTGTTCGCGAAGACCCTAATGTTCAGGGACTTCTTTATGCAGGTACGGAAACCGGTTTATTTATATCCTATGATAACGGCGATAATTGGCAGGAATTTCAACTTGATCTACCCGAAACTCCCGTTACAGACCTTAGGGTCGCACATGGTGATTTAATCGCCGCAACGCAAGGGCGCGGTTTTTGGATACTGGATGATATTCAGCCGATCCGTGAAATGGCAGGGATGGCTACTAATGATGACCACCTCTTCAGTGTCCGTGATGCTTACAGGCTACTGGGCGGAAGAACCCTTGGTGGTGGTAAAGGCAAAAATCCACCCAACGGTGCGATCATCAATTATAATCTAGCAGAAGATATTGCGGAAGATGCAGTGGTTAAAATTGAAATTTTTGACGGAGCAGGTTCACTGGTAAAAACTTATGCCAGTAATGCAAATAAGCTATGTAAGGAAGACCCTTATTCAGCGGCGAAACCAAACCCGCCCGGAAATCAAGCGGGCTTTAATCGTTTCGTCTGGAATTTAAAATCGGAACCACTGCCCTGTAATCCGGGGCTAGTACATCCGCCCAGAAGCGGTACTTATTTGGTAGCACCGGGCAGTTATAAAGCGAAACTAACCGTTGGCGATTATAATTCTGAAAGCTCATTTAATGTGCTTGCAAGTCCTGATCTTTCGGTAGCGGATAATTATGATAACTATAAATCCATTACGTCAACTCTTCACACTGCTGCTAATGAAATGATAGGCAACGTGAAAAATATCTATGCCATCAAAAAACAAATTAATGTCATAAATGAAGTCAGCGGATCTGATGTTGCACGTGAAGAAGGTGATAAATTACTGTCTATACTGAACACGTGGCATGATAAAATTATCAATACCAAGCTTCAGACATTCCAAGACATTATTCGTTACCCTAATAAAATGGTATTGAATTTCAGCTTCCTACTCGAAGATATAAGCGGTGCTGATCTTCCGGTTAATAAAGGAATGAGCGAAGTTGCTAATCGATATATGGCTGAATGGGGCGGTGTAAAAGCGGAATATGATAATATCATCAGTCGTGATGTCGCCACCTTTAACCAAAAAATGCAAAGTGCAGGATTACCGGAGATTTATATTCCATAAATCGTAATCAATACCTATTGTATTATTCTTAAAGCTCCTTATATAAGCTAGATATGATAAAAAACTGTGTATTTATTTTAATGATTTTTCCACTATTGGTGCCTAGTATTTCACCAATGGGCAGTGCTGTGGCGGGCGAAAAATCTGAGATTAGTATACAGAGAAACTTCATTATGCCGGACGTAAGTAGAACTGGGCGAAAGCCTGAGCCTTCCGTTTGGACATTCTTCGCCGATGCCATTGGCGAGGCAGAGTCTGAAGAAAAAATTATATCTACACAATTATACAAATCACCTTATATCGCTTCCAATTACGGATATGCGCTTAAAGATCAATTTGCAATCCCTACTGAACGATATTATCTTCCTGACGAGCCGCCTAACAATTAAAGGTTTCGGCGCTTTCGTTTTTGAGCGCCTAATTGGTTCAAACATACTAAAAAGATTTAAAATTTATCTGCCTGAATAAAAACGGCGGAACAATATGCAATTTATTTAATGAATTGTAGTTAGGAAAATAAAATGGATTTAACACTTCATTGGGTTGGCATTACCGCCGTTATCGTATTTATACTCTCGTATTCTTTAGTTATAGCAGAAGAATATACTCATTTAAAAAAAACAATCCCTGTAATATTTGGGGCGGGTATCATTTGGTGTATCGTCGCCACACAATATATGGCGGATCCTACCCACGCCACAGAAGAAGCAATCAAGCATTTATTGATAGAGTTTGGAGAGCTGTTCCTCTTCTTACTTGCTGCTATGACATATGTAAATTCAATGAACGAACGCGGTGTGTTCGATTCCCTTCGGGCTTGGTTGATTAAAAACAATTTTAGTTACAGACAGCTATTCTGGATCACCGGTGTCTTAAGTTTCTTTTTATCACCAATCATTGATAACTTAACAACGGCACTTGTGATGTGTGCGGTTATCCTTGCCGTAGGTAAGGGAAACAAAAAATTCATCAGTATAGCTTTTGTTAACATCGTTATTGCCGCCAATGCTGGTGGTGCATTTAGCCCGTTTGGCGATATTACGACCCTCATGGTATGGCAAACTGGTGTCGTTGACTTTTGGACGTTCTTCTCATTATTCTTACCGTCTGTTGTGAATTATATCATTCCAGCAACAATAATGTCTTTCGCCATTAGTAGGGATAAACCGCAAATTGAAAGCGAAGTTGTTGTCATGCGGCGCGGTGCAAAACGCATTATCGCGTTATTTGGTTTAACCATCGCAACCGCGGTATCATTTCATAGCTTCTTACACATTCCGCCTTTCTTGGGCATGATGGTTGGACTGGCTTATTTGAAACTATTTGGTCATTACCTTCACCTTTCACATGTTAAAATGCCAGGTGAAAACATGGGGATTGGTGAAGTCGGTGATACCCGTAAATTTGATAGCTTCCGTGAAGTGGCCCGTGCTGAGTGGGATACCTTGTTGTTCTTCTTTGGCGTCATCATGTGTGTAGGTGGTCTTGGCTTTATCGGCTACTTAAGCCTAGCATCCAACTTCCTATATGTAGAAATGGGGCCTACGTTCGCCAATATTATGGTTGGTTTCCTGTCCGCGATTGTTGATAACATCCCGGTTATGGTTGCCGTACTGCAAATGGGTCTGGAAATGGATACTGCGCAGTGGTTGCTTGTGACGTTAACCGCAGGTGTTGGTGGCAGCATGCTTTCGATCGGTTCCGCCGCAGGTATCGCCCTTATGGGTCAGTCACAAGGTCAATATACTTTCTTTGGTCATATGAAATGGACTCCTGTGATTGCCCTTGGGTATGGCGCCAGCATCTGGGTACATTTATGGCTTAATGATCATTACGTTGGGATCATGCCACAATAATATTCAAAGGGGACAGATTATTTCTGTCCCCTTTTCACATCTATTTCGCCTCTGCATTTCCCATTGTCACTGCGGTTAAGAAAACGTTTTTCGCTGTGCGCATCATGGCTGGTGTATTTGCCCACTCATTAATAAAGCCGCGGTTTCCACCGCGACGAATTGGGCCGCCACCAAGACCGATAGAAGGCGTTCCACCCGCAACAGAAATATTCAAGTTGGCTGATCCTGCGTTTGATAATACCGGCTCATATCCCAAATAATTCGAAATGCCGATGGCGTTTTGCACAAGCGGAGACTGAAGCGCCCCTTCAATTTGTCCCGGCGGGGTGTTTGATACCACTTCCATTTCAAGAGCAATGCCAAGTTCACTTGATATATCGCTTAATATTTTTCTTACCTTTGCTTCCATGGTTTCAATGATTTCTAAATCAAGTGACCTCACGTCCAGTGAGAACCATCCTGTTGCAGGTTTATGATTAAATACGGCCCCACTGTTTAAAATCGCCACGTTAAGTCTCGCTCTTCTATCAGTAAATTCTTGTGGTTCCGTAATTTGTAATATCCGGTCCACGGCGCGACCAATGGCTTGATTTACATTTGGGATACCGCCAGACAACGTATGTCCCGCGGGGCCACTTGCATTGATGCGCCACCAATTGATGCCAATACCGCCATATGTAATACTATGTCCATCGCCCAGAACATCGACGAAACCTATGGCCACATCTTTATATTCTTCGTAAAGATGACGCATGCCGCGAAGGCCTGTTTCTTCCTCTGCCACACCTGCGAATATTATATCATGTTCAGGCTGAAAACCGTTCGCAATCAATATTTTTGCCGCCGCAAGTGATGCAATTGTTGTTGATGTGGTATTGGTTCCCGGACCGACCACCCGGTCACCTTCGATGGTCGGCAAATGCCCGATGGTACGCTGATGATCAGCAACCGTCATTAAATCATCCAATGTAGAAACAAAAATAATCGCCTTACCAGAGCGGCCCTTTATTTTACCAATAACATTTGGTGCTTCATTAACATGTACATCCGTAAGGCCGATTTTGCGCATGTGCGCGGCGACCGCCTCTGCCCGTTCATGTTCCTGACCGGACGGCGAAATAATACCGCCAATTTGAACCAATAATTGTTCGGTTACGCTACGTGCCGCATCAATGTCTTTCAATGCTTTTTGCACCGCCGCATCCGCCACAGCGTCATCAACGGAGCGTTCCGCAGCAAATGCCGTTGTTCCGGCCACAAAGAGGATAAAGACAGGTAATATTTTTGCTAATAATTTCATTTTATTTCCCATAATCACTAATTTTAATTTTTGCTTTTAAATCCGTTCGACAAAACGCGTGTAAGAAACAGGTTTGCTCACCCATATCAACAACTGTACGTGCAAAATCGTCATCTTGTTCACTATCAATATAGACGTGTGTTTCAACAGGATCAGCCGTTCCCGGCTTTCCAGTGCCGCCCGATGCGCCCCCTTTTGAGAAATGCGTATCTTGAGTAATTGTATAAGATGACATGTCTTTTTTGGCGATCTTGGCATAACGTCCCAGCTGGGTCATATAACAAAACCCTATGCCTGCTGAAATATAACTAATGGCATTTGGTGCTCGACCTTCTTCATCGGACATAAAATGAAATATGGA
>JABIPV010000278.1 GCA_018699075.1 Kordiimonadaceae bacterium
AAGGTTGCACATAAGCAGCTTTCCAAGGTTTACTGCCAAGAGACCTTAAGGTTGTTGCAGGATGAAAAGTTCCCGCCCCTACTTCCATATCATATGGTTGAAGAATTAAGCAGCCTTGTTCGGCCCAAAAATGTTGCAATTTCAAAATTAAATTTTGAAAGCAATTATCATCTAAATTTTCACCACTCATAGGGTCATTTCTTTCATCTAAAATAGGCATAAAATATGGGTGAAAACTACCGAGCCAACCTTAATAGGTCAAGAGTTGAAATAATATTTAAATTTACCTTATGTTTATAGCCTAATAGAGGTTAATTCATAATCTTGCCGAATGTAAATTAAAGCTATTTAATCAGATAGTTAGGTTAATAAATTATGTTTTGTATATTTGAATTCTATCAATACAAATATTCGACTCTTAATGTTTCTAATGATCCGCGACTGTACATTTATTTTATGGATATAGAATCCATCCGCGCAGAGAATTTAATATTGGCAATATTTAAAGTTAGAAAATTTCTTATGTAAATTTCAGAAAAATATTTTCAACTTATAAACCAAACCGTCCCCATTCACTGCGGGTTTCAATAGTTTTTAGCACATCATCAGCTAAAGTAACTTTTGCACTTCGCATACCTAGCAAACCTTTTAAGAAACCCTTCTCACTTTTAACGCGTTCAAATTTGATATCATCACCCAGCTTTTCTTTCATGATAGAGCGCATATCACCCACGCCATCAATAAGGCCTAACTTAGTTGCTTCCTCGCCGTTCCAAACTTGACCAGAGAAAATAGTTTTTTGAATGCCTTTTAACTTATCACCACGGGCTTCTTTAACAAAGGTTTTGAAAAAATCATGAACTTCCTTAAGCAGGCTTTTCATCATTTTCACGTCTTTTTCCACTTCAGGCTTAAAGGGATCCATCAATGATTTACTTTCACCTGCTGTATAAACCCGACGTTCAACGCCCAGTTTTTCTATAACCCCGGCGTAACCGAAGCCGGCATTAATCACACCTATACTTCCAACAATTGACGCTTGATGGGCAAATATCTCTTCCCCGGCAAGAGCGAGCATATATCCGCCAGATGCGGCCACATCTTCAGCGAAAGCATAAACAGGAATTTCTTTTTCTTTTGAAAGCTCTCTGATACGCATGACAATAAGTTCAGACTGAACGGGTGAGCCACCCGGTGAATTGATGGCAAGCGCCACAGCCTTTACATTATAAATATCGAAGGCGGATTTAATTTTCTCTTCCAGATTTGCCAAATTGATCGCATTGCTAAAACGGCCTGAAGTGCCGATAACACCCTCTAAGGGGAGAACGGCGACGACTGGTGTTGGATTTGCCAGAGCATCTATGGGCAGTTTTGATATTAAGTTTCTGAAAGCTTTTTTCATAAAATTTCTTCTTTTTATTTTAATAAATCTAAATATTGTCCATGGCGCAGAATATTTTCGGCGGCATCAGTATAATCTCCATCTGATTTATGCACGATCAGTCCGGATTTCAAGGCCAAAAGACCTTTTGCCCCTTTTTGAGCACGAATTATCACTCTACTGGCGTCTTTTCCTTCTTTTGAATAAAAAGGATAGAGGGTGATTGACCCTGTTTTTGGATTTAATACGGAAAGAATATCATCTAATCGGTCTGCCCTGTGTACTAAAGTTAAATAGCCGCGGGGACGAACCATTCTTAAACACCGTTCTATCCAAACTTTCAAATCAACCATTTCATTACCGTGAGCCACTGCCTTAGTTTTATGTGGGGACGTGGTGACTTTTCCTTTTTCATAATAAGGAGGATTACTGACGACATGATGATAACTATTTGGTGGGCATTCTTTAATATCATTAAGAATATCCCCTTGATAATAAGTTATCATATTCGCAAATCCATTATCTAAAGCATTTTTCCGGGCTAACGTTAAAAGTTCTGATTGAATTTCAATACCGTGCAGGATGTGTTCACTATCAGCATATCGATAGGCAATACATGAAAGAATAGCACCACTTCCTGCGCCAACATCCAATATGCGGTCACCCTTTGCCAGTTTTACTGTTGCTGCCAAATAAACACTATCACTGGTAACTCGATAACCTTTTTTC
>JABIPV010000122.1 GCA_018699075.1 Kordiimonadaceae bacterium
AGGGAGTAATCTAAAATATCCTCCGCCGCCGCAAGGAAGTTTCATATTCATAAACTCAAAAGTCGTGACCGGCATTTCCAAAAACTCGCTACGTGTCAAAGGATTAAAGGCAAAACGCGGTGCATCCGGCATACCGTAGTGATCATGACGGATTGGATAAACACTTGAACTGTACAAATAACCCGCTTCTTTCAGACATTCTAATGCCCATATATTATCTTGACCAATTGAAAAACTCGGTGCGCGGTAGCCGATGACAGCCACCCCAATTGTGTCTTCAAGCAACTTCTTCGATTTAGTAATATCCTCAACAAACTCTGCCCTTGAAAGGTTAGATACCCTTTTATGATCAATACTATGACTGGCCACTTCATGACCTAATTCATGTATCTTTCTGATCAAAGCAGGGTAACGTTCGCAAACCCAACCTAAAACAAAAAATGTTGCTTTGATATTATACCGCTCAAACAATTCTAACGATCTATTGGTATTTCTTTCAACCCTGCACGGCAGTTGATCCCAATCATCTCTGGAAATGGTGTTTTCAAATGCTCCAACATGAAAATAGTCTTCAACATCCACCGTCATGGCATTGATGATGCGCGTATCATCTAAGTCCATTTCGGTTTTCGAATAATGTTGCGCAGTGGAAGTCATTTTAGTTCAATGTCACCTAGGGTTAACCGTCAAGAAGGTCTTCAACGATATCTATTGTACCTTTAATTGTTTCGTCATGTATCTTTATATTTTTTTCTAACCTGACAACACGTTTTCTAAGCTTTAGAAGCTCTGCAGAGGCCGTCATACCAGCTTCTTTTGCTTCTTCAAACGCCTCTTCACTAATAACATGACTATGGTCATTTATGCCATTTGTATTATGAGCAGTAAGTCCGCCATTATGAGCAAGTCTCGCACTGGAAGATGCGGCATAATTATCTTCTTCCATGTCCTCAATAACTTCTTTTACAACATCAGCCGTAATAACTTCTAATTCTTCAATTGCCCCAAACAGTAGAATTCGTGTGCATAATGTATTCAATTTCCGTGGCACACCACCCGAATATTTATATATTTCCGCGTAACCATCTTCACTAAAAGTCGGGTTTCCCTTCCAGTTAACTAACGTTAAGCGATGCTCAATATATTCTTTTGTTTCGTCTGCTTTCATTGGCGAAAGATGATGGGTGGCAATAACCCGTTGACGTAATTGTTCTAGCGCTGGATCAAAAGCCCACTTGTCCCTAAATTCAGGTTGTCCAACAAGAAAGCTTTGCAGGAGCGCCTTGTTGCCGTCCTGAAAGTTGGAAAGCATTCGGAGTTCTTCAAGAGCCTGAGTTGTTAAATTTTGGGCCTCATCAATAAGAAGTAATGTGGTTTTACCCATTTTACTATTGTTTCGAAGGAATTTTTCAATTTCTATGATCATCTCGGCCTTATCGGTATCTTTAATATTAATACCGAAAGCAGCTGCAACCATTTTTAATACATCATCAGCATCAAGCTGCGATGTTACAATTTTGGCGGTGGAAAAATCGTTAGGATCCAGACTTTGCAATAACCGGCCTACCAACGTGGTTTTACCGGAGCCGATTTCACCGGTGATGATGATAAAGCCCTCGCCCTGACTAATTCCATAAGAAAGATAAGCCATAGCTTTATGATGGGTACTACTATCAAAATAAAAATTCGGATCTGGTGTAAGCTGAAAAGGTTTGCCAGTAAGGTTATAAAATTCTGAATACATTTTTAATCCTAGAATGTAACCCCGATATTAGCGCTTATGAAATTTGATTCCCGCGGGCGATAATCAAAAAACCTTTGTTGACGTTTAGTATGAATAAACTGTAAACCCGCAACAATATTTTCAGATAAATTATAATTAATACCACCCTGATAACTCATAAATATATCTTTTTGAGTATCTGAAACAAAGTCATCTTCCATTATTGCTACTGAAGCAGTAATATTTAATCGCGTACTTAATGCGCGGCCCCAATTAATCCCGATAGATCTTCTCTTAAAATCATTTTCAATTGCTCTATTATCAAATTCACTTAACGTAGCAAATAAAGAAAATGTAGAACGCCCCCTTCCGCCTCTACTTCGGGGACCCTCTTAGACAAAGAGAGAAGATTATTCACAACAGAATTTTTCTGAATTATTCTTGCTTCCAATTTTGCGATCTCACCTTCCACATCAAGAAGCTTAATGCTTAACTGATCAAAAAGCGGGTTAGGTCTGAGACCATCCATCGAAGATAGAGCTGCCGTATCTCCATTATTCATTGCTACGGCCAATTGTTCTTTTTCTTCAACCAGTTTTTCCTCTAAACTATTGATTTGGTTTTGCAGTATTATCATATCAGGATGTTGGTCTTTATATCCTCTTACATAAAGCTCATCCATTTGTGTCGCTTGTGGTGCCGCCGCAGATCCAACCACACGAACTTGCTGAGCAAAGGGCCCTTGAAATCCACCGACAATAACGGTGACGATCGGGCTTTGCACATATTGTGTGAGCTGCTCTTCAATATCACGTGCCAACTGGGTCGGCGTTCTGCCTGTTGCTGCGATATCATCAATTAAAGGCATTGAGAAACGACCGTCAGGACGAACTAATACGCCTCTTGATAGTTCCGGAAATCTCCATACAAAGATTTCCAATGAATCTAGTGGTCCAACGACATATTGTGGCCCTGGCCCTTCATTACTCGTTACAAACTGAGCCGATGGAAGTTGCTCACCGCCACCTATAGCACCACAACCTGCAACAGCAAGAAGACTTATAGAAAGGCAAATTTCTATAAATGTTTTCACATTGTTATTCATTTTTTCCAAAAGGCTTTGCACGATTTAATTCCTTTATAATTTTTACATTAATGCTCTACTGAACAGAGTGATACGCCCCTAGATTTGTAGACACTTTACTTGTTATAAAATGGAAGCAAGGAGTTAAGGTATTATGTCTACAGGAATACGATACACAGAAGAGTTTAAACGCGACGCGGTCGCA
>JABIPV010000098.1 GCA_018699075.1 Kordiimonadaceae bacterium
AAATAAACAATAAAATTTTGTATTTTAATGGTTATGTTTAAAATACTTCTATTAAAAGTAGTAAAATTAAACCAGTTAATTAAAATTTAATACATTGCAAATAATATCACCATTGTAGCGAACTGAATTAGATGTATGAAAAAATAGTTAGTCAAATTCAGGGCAATCTACACTTGGGGAACATATGTTAATTTAAGTAAAAAGGTCCCCATATTGTGTTAAATTTAAAAAAATTATCTCTTTCTATTAAAATCCCTCTCGCCGCTGTATTTATTGTTTTCCTTACCGCTCTCATCGTCACAATTTCAGCTTATAACTCGGCACAAGAAGAAGTAAATTCGCAAGCAGAAAGTAAATTAAATGCTGTCCTCGATGGACGCGCGTCAGAGCTTCAATCCTATCTTGGTGCCATTCAAGAAGATCTTCTTCTGATGTCTAATAATCCCAATACCATTGCGGCCTTAAATCAGTTTACTGCTGACTGGCAAACCATCGGCAACGGTGCAGGTAGCACCCTAGGCGAATTATATAAGACATCACAATTATCTGAACTATATGATGCAGGGGACGGATCAGAATACAGTGCCACACATGCAAAATTCCATCCTTGGTTCCACAGTTTACAAGTCACCCGTGATTATTATGATGTCTTTCTTTTCAATACCAATGGTGATCTGGTTTATTCCGTATTTAAAGAAGCCGACTATGCTACAAACATGTATGAAGGTGAGTGGAAAGACACGGATTTAGCCCGTACATTTAACGCATCCATCGGCGCTAATGTTGGCGATGTCGCCTTTTATGATTTTAGCCCCTACGCGCCAAGTGCCAATGTACCTGCAAGCTTTATTTCAACACCTATCATTGATGTAACCGGTGCAAAAATTGGCGTTCTAGCCTATCAAATGCCAATCGCACGTATTAACACAATTATGCAAAAATCTTCTGGCATGGGCGAGTCTGGTGAAAGTTATATTGCAGGCGATGATTATCTAATGCGATCAGACAGCCGTTTCTTAAACGAAGGCGAAACATCAATCCTGAAAACGAAAGTGGACGGTTCAACATCACGCGGTGCCATTGCCGGACGTTCTGGCCTTGAAATCGTCGAAGATTATCGCGGCATCAATGTTTTATCTGCTTTTCAAGGGCTTGAGTTTAATGGTGTTAAATGGGCACTGCTTGCGGAAATCGACGAAAGTGAAGTTAATGCTCCAATCATAAGCATGAGAAACATGATGATCATGATCGCGGTTGGACTTGTCATTATACTTGGTGGTACGTCTTATATGGGTGCAAACACCATTACAAAGCCAATTGCCGAAACAGTGACCGTTATGGATGTACTTTCAAATGAAGGTCGCACCGACATAGATGTTCCTTACCAAGATAGATCGGATGAATTAGGTAACATAGGCCGCGCAGTTGAAACATTCCGCCTAGGCATGATCGAACGTGAACGCTTACGTTTAGAAGCCATAAGTACGGAAGAAGCAAAAGTTGCAAGAGAACGCCAAGAGCAAGAAGATGCCGCAAAACGTGAGCGCGAGAAAAATGAGGCTGAACAGGCCAGCGCTGCTGAAATTACCCGCAAAGCAAAAGCAATGTCAGATTTAATTGAAGCCTTTAATGTTGAAGTTTCAGGAATGATACAAACAGTGTCATCAGGAACCACAGAATTAGAACTTACGGCTCAATCCATGACATCTACAGCTGAAGATTCCGGCCTTAAATCATCCGCCGTTGCCGCAGCCGCAGAACAGGCAAGCGCAAATGTGCAAACAGTTGCCACAGCCGCAGAAGAAATGAGCGCTTCCGTATCAGAGATCAGTGAACAAATGACACGTTCAAATGTCGCAACACAAGAAGTCGCCGCAAAAGCAGAATCTACTACTAAAATCATGGGTGAATTAACAGCATCATCTAAGGCAATTAATGAAATTATTGGCCTTATTAATGATATCGCGGAACAAACCAACTTACTTGCCCTTAACGCAACCATCGAAGCTGCACGTGCAGGTGATGCGGGCAAAGGGTTTGCGGTTGTTGCTTCAGAAGTGAAATCGCTCGCGGGTCAAACCGCTGGTGCTACAAATCAAATTGGTGAACAAATTCAAGACATCCAAATTAAAATTAAAGATGCAGCGGTTGCCATCGATGAAATTACAAGTTCTATAGATGTAACTGCTGAAATGGCATCTTCTGTTGCTTCTGCTGTTGAAGAACAACAGGCTACAACAAATGAAATTTCACGGAATGTTCAAGAAGCCGCATCAGGCACACAAGATGTTAGTGCCAACATCGGTGGCGTTGCTACAGGGGTCGCAGAGACAGCATCAGCGGCTTCACAAGTAATGTCAACATCACAAGATATCGCCAAACAAACGATTAACCTTAAAACTACGATTGATACTTTTTTGTCAGATGTTGACAAAATTGCTTAATCAAAGGAAGCATAACATGAAGAAAATAACAACAACACTTGCCGTATTTATGGTTTCAACAATTGCAGTTGATACGGCCTTTGCTCAAGATAGTGATTTTACTATCTCAGGTGATGTCACTGGTATTTCTGATTATCGCTTCAGAGGAGTATCAATGACGAATAAAGACCCTGCTGTTCAGGGAACTCTCTCAGTTGAGCATAAATCAGGTTTATATGTAACCGCCTGGGGGACAAATATATCTGATTTTAATGGTGCTAAAACCGAATTCGATTTTATGGCAGGTTATGTTTTTAGTCTTAATAATAATATTTCAGTGGACGTTGGTGTCATGGAATATACTTATCCTGGCGGCACGGGAACAAATTACTTTGAGGCCTACGCTTCAGCATCCATGCCAGTGGGTATGGGAGAATTATCTGTCGGATTTAATTATACGCCCAGTCAAAATAATCTAGGCAATAGTGATAATATCTATTTTACAACTGGTTATAGTATGCCGCTGGCCAATACTGGTTTAACCGCAAATGCCCATTTCGGTTATGAAGATGGCGCCTTCGGTGATAAGAAAACGGATTGGTCGCTTGGTGTTTCATATGATTATGAACAATTTACCATAGGTGTGGATTATATCGACACTAATTTAGGCAGTGGTAATGGAGTCGCAACTGGCGTTGGATATATTTCATTTGCTTTCTAAATCAAAAATACAAACACGAAAAGCCTCGTTACTTTAGCGGGGCTTTTTTAATTTTATTATGAAATATAAATCGCAAATAAGTTACTCGATTTGTCCTTTTTTGTGAACTTAAGGAATGCTTGCCACGCACATAATAACCTTCATTTCACCGTCCGTTTTTTTAAGTGAGAAAGGCTGAGTGATTTCAAAGTCAGTAAAACCAGATTGCCTATAAGCCTTTTCCAATCGCGCGCGGCTAAAACCAACATCACTACTTTCATCGGGCGCTAACCAGTCCCATTGCACAAGCATTCCACCCGGTTTCAAAAAATCTTTCAAAATAGAAAGTGTTTTATCAAAATCAGGCATAAATCCGAAAACTGATGACGCCGTAATTAAATCGAATTTACCCGGGAGAGACCCAGAAGAAAGCGCGAGATTAAAGGCTCTGATATTACTAATTTTTTTCGCTTTCAAGATTGAAATCATTTTTTCAGATGTATCAATCCCAACAACTTGATTTGCGGTCTCTGCCATTTGCACAGCTAAATTTCCTGTCCCACAACCGAAATCAAGAATATCTAAACCCGACATATCAATTTCTGCACGCAGCGTTTCAAAAGTATGCTTGGCATAAATAATCACGCCTTCATTTTTGTCCCAATCATCGGCATAATCATCCCAATCATCACTCATGATAATAGTTTTTCTTCTAAACCTTCTTGATCTTTTTTCGAAAAGCCAATTGCCCAATCATCACCCAAGTCAAAAATTGGCCGTTTGATCATTGCTTCATTATCGGTAAGCAATTTTACGGTTCCGGCTTCATCAAGGCCTTCTTTTTGATCGTCAGAAAGTTTCCGCCACGTCGTACCACGTGTATTTAAAACCAAATCCAGCCCAAACTGATTGACAAAGTTTTGCACCATGGTTTCTGAAATACCGTCCTTACGATAATCATGAAACTCAAAATCCAGCCCCTGCGCGTCTAACCACTTAAACGCTTTCTTCATGGTATCGCAGTTTTTAATGCCAAATATTTTTATCATGTTACACTTTTCCTGTACCATCATCATATGGGTCTGCGTGAATTAGGACTTCTGAATTTTGATAGGCGGCCATGATCTTTCCTTCTACTTGGTCGGAAATAATGTGGGCATCGTATAGACTGATATCTTCTTCGAGTTCCATATGAAATTGGATGAAAATATTTAAACCACTGCGTCTTGTTCGTAGTTCATGAATACCGACTACCGCTGAATGTGAACGTATAATTTCAAGGATGTTTTCTCTTTCTTCATCGCTCATTTCCTTATCCATCAATACATCCGTACTGGCGATAAACACTTGATAAGCACTATAGAGAAGGTAAAGACAGGCCACGCCGCCAAAAAAAGGATCGGCGTATATCATATTAAAATAACCGCCAAGAATGAGGGATACTGCAACACCAAAATTAAGCAAAATATCGCCGGTATAATGCATTCCATCAGCTTCAATCGCCACTGACCCTGTTTTGCGGGTGACATATCTTTGGTATAATACAAGCATCATCGTCAAAACAATTGAAGCAACAATAATACCAATACCAAGATTAGCTTTTTCAATATTTCTTGGGTTTAAAACTTTGTCAACAACTTCAAACATTAATAAAAATGACGTCGCAATAATTACAAATGCTTGTAATAACCCCGCAATGGCTTCGGCCTTACCATGACCAAACCGGTGATCATCATCAGCAGGCACCATAGCAAGCCGTACTGCCGCAAAAATAATGATTGATGATAATGTATCCATCACACTATCGAGCAAAGTACCAAAAAGGGCCACAGAACCGCTTTCGATATAGCCCCATGTTTTAAGGCCGATCAGCGTAATGGCCACGCTCACCGATGCCGTGGTCGCGCGTTTTAATAATTTTTCTGCTTCTTTTTTATCAATTTGTCTATTCATGGGTATAAGGTCTCAAAATCCCAATTATCTTGTTCATTTCTAACATAAATATGCCTGTCATGTAATCTGAATTTACGGTCTCGCCAAAACTCAATTCTTCTAGGCGTCATCCTAAAACCAGACCAAAATGGTGGACGCGGCACTTTGCCCAGGCCAAATTTGGTTGTATATTTTAAAATACGCGCTTCAAATTCAAAGCGGCCTTCCATAGGCTGGCTCTGTTTGGATGCCCAGGCACCAATTTGGCTATCTTTTGCACGTGATGAGAAATAAGCGTCTGCTTCTTCATCGCTTACGGGGCTCACTTCGCCTTCAATACGAATTTGCCTTGCCATGCTTTTCCAATGGAAACAAAAAGCCATGCTTTTATTATTCTTAATTTCTTGGCCTTTGCGGCTTTCTAGGTTTGTATAAAACGTAAAACCTTCTGGTCCATGGTCTTTTAAAAGAACCATCCTTATGGAAGGCCTCCCAGCATCATCAACAGTGGCAATTGACATGGCTTCCGCCATATCTTCTTCACTTTGAGCTTCTTTAAACCACTCTTTAAATCTATCAAATGGATCTTGCATTTTTATTCCAAACTTATATCGCTTTATTCACAAATTATTTATATGATATATACTAGAAATTATCTATAATCCAAGTTTTAGGATAAAATATGTTAAATTCAAAGCATTTAGCAAAAATTACAATGGTTTCAATATTGGCTTTTAGCGTAATGTCATGCACAAAAGAAGAATCAGGTACGCTTCTTGGTGCTTTGGGTGGTGCGTTAATTGGCGGTGCGGTTACCAACGACAGTTCGGTTGGGGTCGCATTAGGAACACTCGCTGGCGCATATGTTGGTCGTGACATTGGCAGAAAACTTAATGAAGCGGATCAAGAAAAGATGTATGGATCAACTCAAGGCGCATTGGAAACAGGTGTGTCGGGCACAACGTCAGGGTGGTATAATCCAGATTCTGGAAATGGCGGATCCGTCACCCCGCAACCATCTTACCAATCTACTGATGGGCAATATTGCCGTGAATACCAGCAAACCGTTACCATTGGCGGCGAAGTCGAAACCGCTTACGGTACCGCATGTCGCCAACAAGACGGTACTTGGAAAATTATCAATAGCTAACTATATTAACAATAATAATTAAAATTATTTTTTAAGACTGGAAACATGAAAGATCCATATACAGTACTTGGTGTTGCCAAGAATACAAGTCAAGCCGATTTAAAAAAAGAATATCGCAAACTTGCTATGAAACTTCACCCGGACCAAAATCCTGGCAATGAAAAAGTTTCTGAAAAATTTAAAGAAGTATCAGCAGCATATGCACTTCTTAGCGACGAAAAAATGCGTGCGCGCTATGACCGGGGGGAAATAAATCCTGACGGCAGCGAAAAAGGATTTGCCAATTATCGCCAAAATGCCGGTGCAGGTGGTGGAGGTGGTAATCCGTTCAGAAATTCAGGTGATTTTGGTGCTGGTTTTGACGCGGAAGATTTATTTTCCAGCCTTTTTGGTGGCGGAAGAACACGGCCAAGATCACAAGCTAAAAAACGCGGTGCGGATAAAACATATACCATTAACATCGATTTTATCGATGCCGTCTTAGGCAGTAAAAAACAAATCAAACTGGAAAATGGTAAAACCTTAAATATTAAAACACCTGAAAATGTCAAAGAAGGCCAACAAATAAGATTAAAAGGCCAAGGTATAGCCGGCGTCGCTGGCGGCGCGAGCGGTGACGCACTCATTGAAGTTCATATAAATAAGCACGCTTACTATACAATTAAAAATAATGACATTCATATGGACCTGCCAATTTCACTGGCTGAAGCCGTTAAGGGGACAAAAATCACCATTCCGACATTAACAGGTAAAATAGCTTTAAAAATCCCAAAAAATTCAAGCTCCGGCAAAATCATGCGCCTTAAAGAAAAAGGTGCAATGAACATAAGAACCAAGAAAAAAGGTGATTTATTAGTTAAGTTAATGATTATGCTTCCTGCCAAGGATGATAATGATTTAGAAAAACACATAACCAAATGGTCTGCCAAGGATAAGTCAGACCCTGATAAAGAATTACGCGGACACATTAAGTAATATGAAAAAATCAGTAGGTTTTTTAAAATTTTTGATAACGGCCGTTGCAAACTTTACCAAGCATGATGGTATGGTGATGGCAGGGCACCTTGCCTTTTTAGGTATGCTCGCCCTATTCCCGTTTATAATTTTTCTAGTCTCCCTCGCTGGAACATTCGGGCAATCGGAAGCAGGCATTGGTGCACTGACTAATATGTTTGATGCTATGCCACCTGATGTCGCCGTAATTTTACGCGCGCCAATAGAACAAATGGTCACGACAACCAACAAAGGCATCATGACATTTAGTATCATTGGCGCCATTTGGGTTTCGTCTTCCGCCATTGATGCAGCACGCCTTGCAATTGTTAGGGCATATTCAACAGTAACTCGCCGCCCGTATTTAAGGCGTAGGGCAGAAGGTTTCTTGCTTGTGATACTATCCGCAAGCAGTATCATTCTAGGGATGGCTGCTCTTGTCTTTGGCCCAGTCATCTGGAAAACCATTATCAAATTTAGCCCCATCGATGCAGATTGGAATTTCCTATGGAATATCATTCGCCTATCTGTCAGTTTCAGTCTGATATTCGGCGCACTTTGCCTTGCTTATTTTGTCTTGAGGCCTCGTAAACTTGAATTGGCCGGGCCTGTGGCCCCAGGGGCAATTGCTGCTATTATTTTATGGATGATAGTCGGTAATGGATTTTCACTATATTTGAAATATTTTGGCAATTATGATGTTACCTACGGCAGTCTAGCAGGAGGCATTATAGCTTTAGTATTTTTCTATTTTATCAGTGTCGGATTTATCATTGGTGCTGAAATTAATGCAACCCTTTACCATCACAGACTTAATAAAAATGAAAAAAATGAGCCAAGTGATTGAATTTGTAGCGATATTGTGTAGGATACGGTTAAGATGATAAAGTCAACGGTATCATAAAAGGCATTTGGGAATAATACCCAGAGGAATAAAAAGATGAGTGAAAAAAAAGGACTCCTTTCAGGTAAGCGTGGCATAATTATGGGCGCTGCTAATAACCGTTCCATTGCATGGGGCATTGCAAAGAGAG
>JABIPV010000134.1 GCA_018699075.1 Kordiimonadaceae bacterium
CCCATATGTGGCGTACAATTAATCACCCCAACAACTTCCTATAGGAGAGACAAAATGGATAGAAGATCATTTATAGCCTCCGTTGGCGGTGCCGCAGCATTAGCTTCCATGGATGCAAATCAAAAAGCAGATGCCCTTGAATTTGCCATGTGTGAAGAACTTGAAGCCGCCCAAGGTGGTGGTGCTCAATCATCAGCTGAACCTGAAGTCAAACCAAACGGGTATGTCGCAACCGCACGTGTTTTTAGGACCTTTGGTATTGAGCCAAATAAAGAAGGTCGTAAAAAACCAGATCAGTTTTTCCACATGGGCCACGACAATCGCTTACCACGTATGTCTAATAAGCCAAGTTTATTAGAATTTTTTGATAAACGTATCGGACATAGTAGCCATTTATTACAAAGCGCCCGCCTTGCTAAAATAAACGGCCTGCCTGAAAAAGTTGTATTCGCTTGTCTACTTCATGACATCAGTGTGTCTGGCTTTATCAGTGGTGATCATGGTTATTACGGCTCACAGCTTGTCGCTCCGTACGTTGACGAGGAAGTCAGCTGGGCAATAAAATATCATCAATCGTTACGCTTTATTCCCGACGAAGAAGTCGGCTATCCTTACCCGGAAGCTTACATTCGTTATTTCGGCGAAGATTTCAAACCTGAACCTTATATATTTAAAGACGCAGAATATGCCCGTAATCACAAATGGTACATGACCGCACGGCAAATTTGCATCAATGACGTTTACAGTTTTGATCCAAATGTGAAAGTAAGCATGGATGATTATGTGGATATTATTGGCAGAAACTTTAAAGAGCCCGAAGAAGGGTTAGGTTACGACGACAGCCCCTCTTCCCACATGTGGCGGACAATGATCTTTCCCAATAACTTCTTATAAAAGATCAATTGTAATGATGAAAACGGTAGCAAATTCACCAAACTCAGTTTGAAGCTCTACCGTTTCACTTATTCCTTGCGTTAGAAAGCTTTCCCCACTTTTAAGTGATATATTCTCGCGGTCAAAACGAAGATGCACTGGTGAAGAAGTTTCAAGCACGTGAATAAACTGAACGTCACCATTTAATTCAAATTCTTGCAATTTTGAAACCTCAAGAACATCCACTTTCGCTTCTGCCACGCGCCAATCGACCATGACATTAAAGTCTGTAATAGGTCCTTCAATCAATTTGCCATAAATATCTGCATCACCGGGAAAAGAATAAACCCTATTTGGCTGATCTAAGTGATGTACACCTTCATCTTCACCACCATCGAGAATAATACCATTACCATCTAACAACATGATATGTCGTTCAATATGCGGAAAATGCGAAAAAGCTCCGTCTTCTGTCACCCCCGCAATAGAAATCCGCCAAATAAAAGGGCTTTTGCGACGTTTAGGGTTAGCATGTTCTCTAATGGCCAGTTCCATGGTCATCCCCAGACCATTAGCCCACGGCATTTCAATATAATCAGATTTAGTCAGATGTTTTTTCATAGAAAATTAATAATCCCAGAACTGTAAACCTTGTGCAATGCGTTTTTTTAAACGGTCTGAGTTTAATTCTTGTTTATATTCCCCACCAATTAAATCACGAAGTACATTAAAAGTTTCACTATAACCTACTTTATCCATATAGCCTTTTTTACGGCGGTATCTTTCAGCATAATAATTTTCTCTTAAAGTTACTTTTTCAATTTGTTCACGGTCACCTTTTTCAAAAGCTTCTGCGGCTTGATCACATAACTCTTTTATGCCTACCATCGGTTGGAGGTCGTGAATTAAATCAAGTATTTCATCGACGGATGCAGGAACTGCATGAATAAGACTTCCATCATCATGGCGATGTGGTCTATGGGCAGCAATAAACGCTTTGCTTTGTTCACATTTAAGTGCTGGAAATTCACCTGCGGCAAAGTTGCGTACGATCGCTTCGGCAATCAGCAAATCCCCAAGATATATATCACCACCCTTTTCCTGCCAATAATCAGTAATGATTTGATGAACCCTAAGATATTCATCCATGTCAAAATAACCATCCAGAAGAACCCTAAAAAAGGAATGGTGTAATATTTCATCAGTCCACAACAATTCACACACGGCAAAAATCTGTCCGTCTGTTGCTTTATCCCTATTTGAACCTTGAAAATTATCGTTCACTTAATATTGCTCCAGTTAGCCAATCATTTTGATACAAGAAAAACATAAATGCAAAGTAAATAAGCATCGAAAAATTAGTTTAATATTGAACTAATTGAAATCACTACAAATTAATTTTTAGAAAAAATATTTACCGCATCGCGCATCATCGATGCGGCAGTGGGAATTGGTTCTTTTTCGTAAAGTTTATGATAACTAATGCCGTAAATGTCAGAATGAATTTCAACCGCCATTTCCCAACCATCACAACTGCCAAGAAAATCACTTTTCGCAAGTACAATCGGCTTAACACTATATTTTCCGTTTTTAGCGCTCGCGACTAATTTAATGGTATTTCCACGTGCGGCTTCTGCGCGTAACATATCCGCTGTAATATCCGTTATGCCTGTCACATCAATATCATCCAGTGTGATATTCGCTCCAAGAACACTATTAACAATGATTAAAAGTTTAAAGGCCGTATCCCAACCATCCACGTCTAACGATGGGTCCGCTTCTGCTGCACCAACATCCTGTGCTTCTTTCAGCGCATCTTCATATGTCATACCTTTTAAAAGCCCATCACATATAAAATTACTGGTGCCATTAAAAACACCACGAATATTGATAAATTCTCCGGCGATCATATCGCGCTCTGCAATATTTAATACAGGCAGCCCTCCGCAAACCGTCGCACTATATTTTAGTTGCGCTTGATTATCTTTTGCTAATTGGTGAAGTTCACCGTGGGCGACAACAACAGGACCTTTATTAGCAAGCACCACCGATGATCCCAGCATCAGCGCATTTTTCACAACCTCAAGCGCTCTACCACCTGTTTTATGATCAACTGGGGATGCTTCAAATAAAATATCATAATCAATATTTTTTAATGCTACGCTTAAATCATCGCCGGCATAGCCCTGAAAATCACGAACGGGTATACCATTTTCTTTATCGGTGCATAACTCAAGTTTATCATAGCCGTTCTGATTAATGGCCACGCCACTGCTATCGGTAACGGCAATGATGTTAAACGTTAAGTCGTATTTATCAGATAAAATATCCTTTTTATCTTCAAGGATGCGCAGCAGATTTTTATGTACACTGCCCATTCCGTTAAGGACTGCTTTAATTTCCATTATTAAATCCTAATGCGTTTATAAAGTGATTAAATATAGAGCGATTAATATCAAACTGCCGCCCATAATCCAATTAAAGTACTTTAATTTATCATCGCTTAAATAATTTGCAATTTTTGACCCTGCAAATGCCCAAAGGGCAAGTGCCTGAAACACCATAATGAATTGAATACTAATAAAGATCAGCAATAACCTAACATCTCCAATAATGCCAAAGGCACTGACCCCTGCGATTGACGTACTCCATGCTTTGGGGTTTAACCACTGAACAAATATTCCTTGGAAAAATTTTGGCCTGTCTTGATCTGTGATTTTTAATTCTGTCGTCGAAGTCGCTGTTTTATAGCCCATATAACAAATATAAGCCGCGCCGCCATAACTTAATATCTGTAAAAACATTCCACCTTCTGTAATGAATTGACCAAGCCCAAGTCCAATAAACGCCAGTAAAGTGTTATGTCCACATGTTGCGCCAAGCGCATAAGGAAGAGAATTTCTAAAACCGTAATTATGACCAACCGACATGGCAATGACATTGGCAGGTCCCGGCGTGGTCGCCATGGTATAAGCATAAACGCACATGGCAATGATAAGTGTCACGTTATAGTATCTCCAATTGCATCAAAACCAAATATATGGCCACCAAAATAAGACTGCCACCCATGATTAAATTGAATATTTTCAAATATTTGGCATTGCTAAGGTAAACACTTATTTTCGATCCTGCAAATGCCCATATAAACAGACAACTTGTACCAATAAAATTGAACAAAAATACGAAAGTAAAAAGCTCCGTATATGATCCTACCAAATTAAACGCTGACACACCCGCAAGGCAAGCCATCCAGGCCTTTGCATTTACAAACTGAAGTATTGCGCCATCCACAAGTCCAGGGCGATCACCTTCTGATGTATGAATATCCTTTGTTGATGTGGCAATTTTAAAGCCCATATAGCCAATAAAACCTGATCCAAGAACGCCAAGTATATTTAAAAACAATTTGTTTTCTGCGGCAAATTCACCAAGCCCTAGCCCAACAATACTAAGAAGCGTAGTAAAGCCAATGGTCGCGCCGATAATGAACGGGAAAGATTGCTTAAACCCGTGATTAACGCCCGTTGACATAGCAATGATTGTTGTCGGTCCCGGTGACAACGACATTGAAAGCGCATATAAGCACATGGCGATGATAACTGACATAAATATACCCTATTTTTAAACAGCAATTAAATACCCCGCAATCAGTATCAGTCCCCCACCCATAGTCAAATTAAAAATCTTCATGTTTCGACAATTATTTAAAAAGCGGGCAATTTTTGATCCGCCATATGCCCATAGTAATATACTTAAATAACCACCCGCCCCGTAGACGGCGATATATACAAATAGTTCACTCATATTCCCCGCCGTAATAAAGGCACTTATGCCCGCTATACCGGCAATCCATGCTTTTGGGTTAATCCACTGTAAAAAGAAATCATTTATAAA
>JABIPV010000249.1 GCA_018699075.1 Kordiimonadaceae bacterium
TGAGCACAGACGCGGCGACTGGTTCAAATAGTGTCAATTTTTTAATGTTAAATTCATCTTTTAATGCCGCAGCAAGGGCAACGACGCCACCATAAGAATGTCCGACAAGATGTATGCCTGTATCAACATCATACACATTCTAAATAGCATTTCTAATAGCGTCAAATTCTGGCTCAAAAGTAGGACTGGAAAAATCTGTTGGATCATCCATCTGGCCATGGCCGGGGAGGTCTAAATTGATACAGATGTTATCAGTTGTTAAATGATTAATAATTTTACGCCAACTGTTTCCATTTGCAAAAGAACCATGAACAAAAACCAGAGGGAATCTCGTCATATTTTGTGTTGATTTTAACTTTTTTGCAGGCATTTTTATTCCGCAGTTTAAAAGATGTAATTTTTTTACATATTATTTTGCATGAAAATACTATTAAAAACAATGTAATAGCGATTTTATTAATAAATAGTTAATTTAATATTGTATTTTAGATAATATTAACTATTTATTAGTAAATATTTATTGGCACAATTTCGCATGATTCTAATATAAAAGCTAAGTAGCTGGATGGCATATGAATAATTTATCATCACCAATATTTAAGTTTTCAGAAAATGATTTGAATTCTCAAGAACAAATTATTTTCTATCAATATTGGCTTAAATTAAAGGGAAATAAAAATGTACCTAAAAGGTCAGATTTTAACCCTATGGATATTCCTAAAGCTCTACCATTTGTTATTATGGCAAGCGTATTAAGTGATCCGGCGCGCATAAAGCTCAGGTTAATTGGTTCACGCTGTGATGTGCCAGTTAATTATAGTGGGAAATGCCTTGATGAGTTCCCCGTATTAAAGCCTTTAAATGAAATGCATTTAAAAAACATAAATTCAAAAAAACCTTTTATCTATTCCAATAGTCTTGAATTAGCTCAAGATACAATTAAACGATACTCTTCTGTCGTTGTACCATTTTCTTCTGACGGTGAAAATATTGATATAATTATGAGTTGTCATTGCGAGTTATAATAGACCGCATCACTTTAAGAAACTCAACAACTTCTTCTACCGTATTATAGTGACACATTGAAACACGTACACAGCTGTCTTGTTTTAAAGGTATAAGAACATTTCCAGAGTAATAATCATCTTTTCTTACGTGAACTCTAATTCCGTTTTCACGTAATGCGCTTACAATATCTATAGATGCCATCCCATCGACGTACAGCGATACCAGTCCTTTACGGTCTAGATTATCATTGCCGCCAATAATGGTAACTTTATCCATTTCAGCAAGGCCAGATACGCCATTAGCGCCGTAAATCATCACGTCTGTGATGTCTTTTTCATGAAGAGTAACTGCTTTACCTGCAGCAACAAGTCTTTCTCTTAAATCTGCGGAATTGCTAAAATGTCCACCAAGCCAATCAAAATAATTTACCACTTCTGAAAAGGTTGCATATGAACCTGTATCGCGTGTACCAAGTTCCCATTGATCATCTGGAGAACCGTTTAATCGATTGTGTTCAATAGTGGACATACGCGGTGAAACCCATGCAATACCGTATCCATGACGTGAGAAAACCTTATAGGGGGAGATCACATAGCCATCAATATCATAACCATCAATATCAAGGGCACCATGCGCAGCATGTTGAATGCCATCAACAATAATAAAACAGTTCGGTGATATTTGACGTATGGCCTTGGCAATGGCTTTTACATCTACGGATATTCCGGTTACAGGGCTCGTATGTAGAATAGTTGCAACGGCGGTATTCTCAGTAATATGTGGTAGATAATCTTCAGCGGTAACGGAGCCCGTTTGATCATTATGCTTTACTTTAATATAATTTGCGCCCGCAACATCAGACCAGCGCGTACATGCACTAACCGTGGCAGGATGTTCTAATGAACTTCCCACAATATCAGAACCTTTAGGTACGGCTAAAATTGCAGCGCTGATTAAACGAAATAAAAGTTCCGTCCCGCTTTCACCAACAAAAACAGGGCCTTCAGTAGCACCTAAAAAGGTGCGAATATCGGATTTTGACTGATTAATAATATCAACTAGTTCATGAGAGGCGGGATTGTCGCGCCCTTGGTTATCTGGAACCGCCGCCATTTCTTTTGAACGTTCAACAACAGATTTCAGGGTAAGAGCACCACCAGCATTTTCAAAAAATATTCTTTTTCCTTGATATGGGCAGTGATCAACAAGTTCAAATCGATTGCGAATTTCGCCCAAAAGCTCATTATTAAACATTAAAATTAATCCTAAGAAATTAAATAAAGCCATATTCATAATGACAATTCTCTAAAATATCAATCACAGTATTGTGATAATTAAAATATAGTCTTTTTTCATTTTCATTGTAGATTATCAACGGGGGTATAAATATAAAATCAGGAACTAAATTATGACTGAAAGTACGTCATCTCAACAAGATAAACTTGAACTCTCATTATTTCTTCTTCGGTTAGGGGTTTTCATCGTTATGTTGGTTTGGACTGTGGATAAATTTACGGATCCAGGGCACGGCGCAAACATACTTGCAGGTTTTTATTCGATCACTGCTGGCGAAAATATTGTTATGGCTATGGGGGCTGTTGAATTAGTGATCATTCTTGCGTTTATGGCGGGTATGTGGAAAAAATACACATATGGATTTGTGTTAATTCTTCATGGACTAACAACTTTATCATCATGGAAACAGTATTTGGATATGAATCTACTATTTTATGCATCATGGCCTATGTTTGCTGCGTGTATCGCACTTTTCTTACTGCGTGATGCGGATGTTAAATTTACCTTAGGGAAGTAGTTTTATTATTATATGATCCCTGATATTATATCTTAATTATAATTTCAGGGATCAAAATAATGTCAGAACAAACAAGCTTAAGCGGATATAAAGATAAAATTGAATGGTCGCTCTTTCTTATGCGGGTTGGCGTTTTTATCGTTATGTTTATTTGGGCAATAGAA
>JABIPV010000192.1 GCA_018699075.1 Kordiimonadaceae bacterium
CGAGTCTCTCATCGCCCACCATTTTTTGTAAAAAAGACAAATCGGTATAACGGCTTATATATCGAATCATTTGATTGATAAAACAAATAATAAGCCACTTGACTTGATGATGGGATTGCCCTAAATCAGGTGTTAATACGGAGGGGGTGTAGCTCAGTTGGTTAGAGCGCTGGCCTGTCACGCCAGAGGTCGCGAGTTCAAGTCTCGTCACTCTCGCCATTTTTTAAAAAATGGCTTCCTCCTCACGTATTTTCCCCGACTTTTATTATTATTCTAAAATGCCATAAAATATTTAAAATATTAAATGTTTTACTGCAGCTCTCTATTTTTTTTTAAAAACAATTTATTATAAAAAACTTGTGGAAATGTTCGCCACTAACGGTTATTAACAAGACATAGGAGTTTGCCTTTTGTCTTGTTAAAATAATTTAAAATTCAACAATTCATTCGGTAGGTTTAAAAAAGAAAGCTTGAATTTTAATAGACAGTATTTCAAGTTTTTTAGGTGAGGACTGTCGTAATTATTCTACTTGAAGGGTGGGGCGCTAATGAACGACTTGCTGCTCGAATATCTTCCGATATTGGTTTTCTTTATCATTGCCATTATTATGGCTGCTATTTTTGTGTTGCTACCGATTTTGGTAGTTAAACAAAAGCCGGACGCTGAAAAGCTTTCTGCTTATGAATGTGGGTTTGAAGCGTTTACGAATATGCGTAAACAATTTGATGTACGGTTCTATCTGGTAGCGATACTTTTTATTATTTTTGACCTTGAGGTCGCTTTCTTATTCCCGTGGGCTGTTTCCCTTGGGAAAATTGGTATGTTCGGTTTTGTATCAATGATGATTTTCTTAGGTGTGCTTACTGTAGGCTTTATATATGAGTGGAAAAAAGGAGCCTTGGAATGGGAGTAGAAAATACACCTGAAACGTCGCCTATGGAATTACAGTCAGAAATGGCGAATATGGAGCAAGAAGCTTATTTTAAAACAATTTCTGATGATCTTGCTGATAAAGGTTTTGTGATAACATCTGTAGAAGACATTATTGCATGGGCACGAACAGGGTCGCTTTGGTGGATGACATTTGGCCTTGCTTGTTGTGCTGTTGAAATGATGCATACGTCTATGTCACGTTATGATGTTGAAAGATATGGCTTTGCGCCTCGCGGTAGCCCTCGACATTCGGACGTGATGATTGTAGCGGGTACTCTTACCAATAAAATGGCGCCTGCAATGCGTAAGGTCTACGATCAAATGCCTGAGCCTCGTTATGTAATCTCAATGGGTTCCTGTGCTAATGGCGGTGGATACTACCATTATTCTTATTCTGTTGTGCGGGGATGTGACCGTATTGTTCCAGTAGATATATATGTGCCGGGTTGCCCGCCAACAGCGGAAGCGTTGCTTTATGGAATTCTTCAGCTTCAGAAGAAGATTCGCCGTACAATCACGTTTGAGCGCTAGGAGAAGAAATAAATGAGTTCTGATGAAGCCTTAAAAGACCTTGGCGAACATATAACCAGTAAGAATAAAGACGATGTTATTGATTTTAAAATAGCTTTTAATGAGTTGACTGTCACGGTTCGTTGTGAGCAAATTGTTAATATTATTGGTTTTTTACGGGATGATCCATCCTGTAAGTTTGTTCAGCTAATGGATGTGTGTGGTGTTGATTATCCTGATCGTGAAGAACGATTCGAGGTTGTTTATCATCTGCTGAGTATGCACCATAATCAACGCGTTCGCGTTAAGGTCTCAACGGATGAGGAAACGACCGTTCCTTCGGTTGTTGGTGTATTTCCTTCGGCAAATTGGTATGAGCGTGAAGCGTGGGATATGTACGGTATTATGTTTGCGGGACATCCTGATTTACGCAGATTGCTAAGTGATTATGGTTTTCAGGGTCACCCACTACGTAAAGATTTTCCGCTTACTGGGTATGTTGAGGTGCGTTATTCTGAAGAAGAGAAACGAGTTATATATGAACCTGTGAAACTGGCACAAGAGTTTCGTTCATTTGATTTCATGAGCCCTTGGGAGGGCGCAAAATACATCCTTCCTGGTGATGAAAAAGCAGATGAAGGAAAAGAGGGTTAGAGTATGGCTGAAGTAGATATTAAAAACTTTAACGTAAACTTTGGGCCTCAGCATCCTGCTGCCCATGGTGTTCTTCGTTTAATTCTTGAACTTGATGGTGAGGTTGTGGAACGTGCAGATCCGCATGTAGGGCTTCTTCATCGCGGTACAGAAAAACTTATTGAACATAAAACGTATCTTCAAGCTATACCTTATTTTGATCGTCTTGATTATGTAGCACCGATGAACCAAGAGCATGCATTTTGCCTTGCAATTGAAAAACTGATGGATATTGAAGTGCCTGAACGTGGTCAATATATCCGCGTATTATTCAGCGAAATCGGCCGCATTCTTAATCACATTATGAATATATGTTCGCATGCGACTGACGTTGGTGCATTAACGCCAATGCTTTGGGGATTTGAACAGCGCGAAATTCTAATGGAATTTTATGAAGCTGTGTGTGGTGCGCGTCTTCATGCAAACTATTTCCGTCCTGGTGGTGTTCATCAGGACATGCCTGCTGGTCTTGATAAAAGAATTCTTGAATTCTGTGATACTTTTCCAAAAGTACTCAATGATATGGAAACCCTTGTTGTTGAAAATAGGATTTTCAAGCAACGTAATGTTGGTATCGGTAAAGTAACTGCTGAGGAAGCATTCGCACTTGGTTTTACAGGCGCTATGGTGCGCGGTTGTGATGTACCGTGGGATCTGCGTCGTTCGCAGCCATATGAAGTTTATAGTGAACTTGATTTTGATGTTATTGTCGGTAAGGATGGCGATTGTTATGATCGTTATATTCTCCGTATTGAAGAAATGCATCAGTCGGTTAAAATTATGCGTCAATGTCTTGAAAAAATGCCGGAAGGCCCTGTTTCATCAATTGACCGTAAAGTAACGCCACCACCACGGGATGAGATTAAGTCTTCTATGGAAGCACTGATCCATCATTTCAAATTATACACCGAAGGATTTAAAGTTCCTGCAGGTGAAGTCTATGCCGCTGTTGAGGCACCTAAAGGTGAGTTTGGTGTGTATCTCGTTTCAGATGGCTCAAACAAACCGTATCGTTGTCATATTCGTGCGCCGGGTTACGCCCATTTGGCGGCCATGGGGCATGTGGCCAAAGGTTATATGCTTGCGGATATTCCGGCAATGATTGGTTCATTTGATATTGTATTCGGAGAAATCGATCGATGAGTGTGAATGTTAAACAAGCGGAAGCATTTGAATTTAGTCCAGAGAATTTAAAATGGACCAAAAGTCAGCTTGCTAAATATCCTGAAAATCGTGCGGCAAGTTGTGTGCTGCCTTTCTTGCATAAAGCACAAGAACAAAACCATGGTTGGGTCAGTATTCCAATTATGGAATATATCGCTGATATGCTTGATATGCCTTATATCAGAGTTCATGAAGTCGCCAGTTTTTACAGCATGTATAATTTAAAGCCTGTTGGTAAGCATGTGATCGAAGTTTGTACGACTACACCTTGTTGGTTGCGTGGTTCAGATGCGGTTGAAAAGGCGTGTAAGGACGAATTGGGTATTGGTTTTGGTGAAACAACCGCCGACGGTGAATATACACTTCTTGAAGTTGAATGTGCGGGTGCGTGTGTGAATGCGCCTGTGATTGCTTATAAAGAAGAATATTACGAAGACTTAAACGATGAAAGTACCCGTAAATTTATTCAAGATTTAAAAGCTGGTAATAAAGTAAACCCGGGTCCCCAAGATGGCAGGTTTAGATCTTGCCCAGGTGGTGGACCAACAACGTTAAAGGATACGGCGCCAGCAGGTGCTTCCTTTGGAACTGACAGAGGGGGAGATAAATAATGTTAGCTGATAAAGATCGTATCTTCACAAATTTATATGGCTTTGAAAGCCCATTCTTAGACGCCGCGAAAAAACGTGGTGATTGGGACGGTACAAAAGATATTCTTGCCCGTGGTGTGGATAGCATTGTTGAAGAAATGAAAGAATCAGGTCTTCGTGGTCGCGGTGGCGCGGGTTTCCCAACAGGCCTTAAATGGTCCTTTATGCCAAAAGAATCAGATGGTCGTCCAAGTTATTTGGTGGTAAATGCTGATGAAGGTGAGCCGGGTACATGTAAAGACCGTGAAATTATGCGTCATGATCCTCATAAATTAATTGAAGGTTGTTTGATTGCTGGTTTTGGTATGCGCGCGATTGCGGCATACATTTATATACGCGGTGAATTTGTTCATGAAGCAAAAGTATTAGAGCAAGCGATTGAAGAAGCAAACGCAGCTGGTTTACTTGGTAAAAATGCTTGCGGTAGCGGTTATGAGTTTAATGTATATGTACACCGCGGTGCGGGTGCTTATATCTGCGGCGAAGAAACGGCCCTTATTGAAAGTTTAGAAGGTAAAAAAGGCCAACCGAGACTTAAGCCTCCATTCCCGGCGAATGTCGGTGTGTTTGGTTGCCCGACAACTGTGAATAATGTTGAATCTATTGCTGTTGTGCCAACGATCCTTCGTCGCGGCGGTTCATGGTTTGCCGCGCTTGGTCGTGAAAATAATACAGGAACGAAGTTGTTCTGTATTTCGGGCCATGTAAATAACCCGTGTAACGTTGAAGAAGA
>JABIPV010000096.1 GCA_018699075.1 Kordiimonadaceae bacterium
AATAAGCGTTTTGGCGGGCAAATATGACATATTCATAATTATCCCCGAGTAAAACGTCGCTATGCGGAGAAAAGACTTTGAAGCTATCTTCGCCCCCTTTCCAACTTTTATTTACATTAATTTCAAGGACATAACCGCAATGTAGGGCTATACCTTCGTCTTCAAAAGATATTGGCGTACGGGAATTAATGTAGCCGCGAACAATTTTTTGAGATCTATTGGTCAATAATTGAAAGGTTTTTTCACGCGATTGAGATTGCGCACCGGCGTATGATGTTACCCCAATCGCTGAAATTAATAATAGTAATAAATAGTTTATTTTCATCATCTTAAATATTTTACTTAATTTAACACATTAATGAAAGTTCATTACATCTTCGGCCTTAAACACCAATTCTAAGCTGGTTATTGCTGCCTTCCAATGGTCATTTAAATCTATATCATCTTGGATGGTTTTCAAGAAGTATTCTTGTTGATTTAAAATTGTTCTATTTTGTTCAGCCTTTGAGAAGCAATAAATTTTACCATTATGATGGACGCTATTGTCATCTCCAACGATAACGGTCCCATTTGGGCCCTTTGCCTGTCTTATGTTGTTAAAATTAGGATCAACATTGGCGCCCCAATTGCTTTCAAAATAAAAGCGGCTGCCTTCTTGATAGACAATCTCCATATTTGCTTCATTTTGTGTTGAAACTTCATTCGACGTAATATTACCAGTGGCAATAATGTTGATAACCTCACTTTTGGTAATCTGACACATCAAATCAGCATAATGAATGCCACAATCGATTAAAGGCGACAGCCCCGCGGAAAGGATTTTCTTATGAGTTTCCCAAGCTTCACCCGTACTATGTTGATTAGACGTCATTTTTACGGTCACTGGTTTACCAAGAGTTTTAGCAATTTCAATAAACTTCACCCAGGTCGGGTGATGACGCAATATATAGCCTACAACCATCTTACGATTGGTTTTTTTGGCGACTTCAACCACCTTTTTTGCATCTGTAACCGTTGTCGCAAGTGGTTTTTCCACGAAAACATGGGCTCCTGCTTCCATTGCGGCAATAGAATATTCAGCGTGAGTATCCGTATAACTGCTGATGCAAACTGCATCCGGCTTAGAATGTGCCAATGAGTGATAAAATTCGTTATAGAGTGGGACATCCGGGAATATCGGTGGTACATGTGACCACCGACTAAAATCGCGTGCAACCAGGCCAACAATTTCAAAACCATCAATAGACGCAATTGCTTTGGCGTGGTCAAGGCCCATAGCCCCCACGCCAACAACTAATACTTTAATCATTCGTACTTTTATTCCTTAATTAGCCGCAAAACAGTAAAAAGCACCATTACCACCGGTGGCAATTAAGTTTGCTTGACTACAGCCACGTGAAGGATGGGCAAAATTCCATGAGGTTGGATTAACACCCCCCCCCTGACGGTCATGATGTCCGGCATTTGCGCTACCGTCTTCCGCATTGGTAGTCCAGTTACTGCACGTATTTTCACTGGCCGTACCATCCATGTTAGAACCGGTGATGATATCATGTTGGTTTGGACTATCGCCGCGACCATTGACCATCATTCCCATTTCTGTCAGTGAATTTTCCTTGGATAGTTTATTATTATCCGAATGAAGATCAGCCACATTCATGGCTACCATCACACCCTTGGCATTATACCAGGGTCCAGCACCAATACGGTCTTTTGCGTTAACGCCGCCCTCGCCGTTAGTGCTAAGATACGCTTTCCAGTATTTACCGCCTGCACCCGCAGCGACACCGCGCATTTGACAAATCATGTCCGCGCCAGATAAGCCACCAAGGTTAGCCCCGTCGCCGGATCCTTTAGAAGTAATGAAAAAGCTTAATGATGTATCTTCTTGCGCTGCGGCAGTTTGATAAATAAATAATACACTCAATACAGATAAAAATTTTAACAATAGTCTCATGATCGTCTCCCTATTTTTTATATTAATTAACCATAGTAACAAAAAAACACCCCAAAAGCGATTAAACTTTTGGGGTATAAATAAT
>JABIPV010000094.1 GCA_018699075.1 Kordiimonadaceae bacterium
GACCAACCCAGTCGGGCAGTTCTATTTCTTGGTGCAATTCATCGAGTTCAATTTCAGCGATCATCAATCCATGATTTGCGCCTTCAAAAATATCCAGTTCCCAAACCAAATCACCAATGTTATATACTTCGCGGGTTTTAACAATTGGATCATGGTTTATGGATTGAAATAAAACCTCACCTTCATCGCTGGAAATTTCATATTCCAGTTCATTTCGACCTCCTCCTTCATGAGAAGTTTTAATACTGAGAATATATCGATCATTTTTTTGACGAATGCGCACAGAATTACCGCCTTCGCGGGCGATATATCCTTGTCGAATATTATGACATTGATCAGGCGTGCTACGTGGGCGATTTAAAATCAAAAACTTTCTTTCAATTTCCAAGCCCATAGCCATTTTATAATGCGCCTTCCAAAACTTCAAATAAACGGTCAATGTCCGCTTTATCATTATATATATGCGGTGCAACCCGTATGCTATCGCCCCTAATACTAACATAAATCTTATTTTTAGCCAATGTTGGCGCTATATGATCAGGTACACCGTCCTTGAAATCTATGCCGATCAAGTTTGGAACGCGCAAATGATCATCAATGACACTTAAGCCAATGCCCCGCGCACGCGAGGCGATATAATCGGTCAATGTTTTAATATATAAAGAGATACTCTGCACACCTAATTGATTTATTTTTTCCAATGCTTCGTTAGCGATGGCAATATTAATAAAATTGCTTTTTTCCCCCATATCGAAACGACGGGCTCCGCCCTGATATTCTTCTTTATAATCAACCAATCTGGCGAAGTCTTCTGCCCCTTTACGGGTGACCCAATTTTCTTCAAGAGGTTTACCATCCTGATTGCGTGGTGCCACATACATAAATCCAAGCGAATAAGGGCCGAGCAACCATTTATAGCCACCCACAATCATATAATCAGGATCAACATCTTTTACAGAAAATGGTGTAACGCCAAGTGTTTGAGTTAAATCAATCACGAGCGAGGCACCCACCTCACGTGTTTTCTTACCCACAGCGACAAGATCAATCAATGTTCCATTGGTCCAATGGGCATTTGCAGTGGCAACAATTGCCGTGTTTTCATTAATGGCTGCAAGCAATGCCTTTGTCCAGTCACCGTCAGCAGGCCAATCCACAGTATTAATGGTCGCATCGTTTTCTTTCGCCATTTCCATCCAAGGATAAACATTGGATGGAAACTGGTCAGCCATAATGACAATATTTTGTCCGGCCTTAAGTGATATATTTTTCGCTGCAATGGCTGTGCCATAAGATACCGAAGGTACAATGGCAATATCAGAAGCATCTGCATCAATCAGTTCTGCGGCAAGTTGATAATATTTAGCTGGAGGATCAAAAAAGTCACTTATTGCAATATTCCACGGATTTTTCTTATTGTGTACTGCCTTTGCGCCTAGCTCAGCCGCAGTTTTCATTAAAGGCCCCATATAAGCCGCGTTCAGATAAGTAATTCCATCGGGAATATCAAAAAGTTCTTTTTGGCATTTCATCATAAATTCCGATTATATTTTTGTATCTTGTGTTAAATTGAGTTCCGTTACCATATCAAAAATCAACGCTATGTCTTTAATATTTTGTTCTATAAGTTTTGGATCGTTTAAATTAAGCGATCCGCCTTCAAAAGCATTGCCACTTCTTTTTATTGCCATGTAAATTGAACCATCTTTAAAAGCTAACTGCAACTGTTTAACACTGGGCAGTCTTGAAAAACTTAATAACCTTTCCATAAATCTGGGAGTGAGCAAATAACGCGCTTCTACTTGGTCTGTCGAGTGAACCTCAAACTGATCTTCAAACTCACGGTCTTCTAGTTTCACGCGTTCACCATCTTTGGACAAGTTGCTAAAGAAGTTACCTATAACAGTATGATCTTTGGTAATCACTGTTTGACCATTAAAGTTTTTATGAAAATCAAATTGAACTAAAAACCCTTGAAAAACTGTCGTTCGTGTCGTCCTCCCCTTACTGTCCCGACTAACATTCACTAACTTCGCTTCAAGTAGTTCAAAATCAATATCATCCACTTTACCATTAATCTGGTCTTCAAGGCTTCTTTCATCATATGACGGAATGATTGATAGTTGATCGAAATAATGCATAGCGTGACCTGGCGGACTTATAGTATAATCAAGGCCAATTTTCTTACAAAGTGCCGGCATTAATTCACCCTTGGCTTCGCGCCTGACAGTCGCCATTCGCCGATAAAAAATTGTGGAAATAAATATAGCCCCAAACCCGGAAAACTGCACAAAGTCAGTAAACCCTTGGGCCAAAAATATAGAGAAAACAATAAAGCCGCTGGCAAAGACGACACTTAAAAAAAGTTTGAACGCCTTTTGTCTTTTTGCCTCAAGTTGATCAAGCAGGATGGTAAAACCACTATCATCAAACGAATGAAGCGCACCGCGCATATCATTAATATTCATGACATTTTAGTCCTAAAGAAATTCCGACGCATCAATAGGTTTTTTCTCAATTTCTTCCATTTCAAAATAAGGAAGTGCCGCAATACCAATCATGCCGGCGATAACACTACTGGGGAAAATTTCTACTGCATTTTTAAGGTCAGTCACCGAAGAATTATAAAAACGACGAGCTGCTGATATATGCCCTTCTACTTCTTCGAACGTTTCTTGAGCACGCACCATCGTTTCTTGTGATTTTAAATCAGGATAATTTTCCGCAACGGCAAAGAAATTCATCATAGCTGATTGGAGTTTTTTGTTCGCCTCGATATGTTGAGAGACTTCTTCTGGATTATTTTTATCATAATCACTTGCAGAAATTGTGCGCATTTGAGTTACTTTTGTAAGCACTTCTTCTTCATGTTCCATAAATTTCTTAGCAATTTTAAGAATATTAGGAATTAGATCATGGCGTTTTTTAAGCTGTACATCAATTGACGACAAGGCTTCTAAGGCTCTATTTTTCTTTTTAATCAAACCTGCATATATCATATAAATGACAAATGCGATTACCCCTATAACAATAAGAAATTCCACAACACATTCCTTTCGTATTTATAAATAAATTAAAGTGGCGGTATCAATCCTTTTAATTTTTGACCGACTTGATCAACCACTTTTTCTTCTAAGTTCTTTACTACATTACCGGCTGCGTCTTCAGCTTTACCTGCTAAATCTCCAAGAACTTCATCTTGAGCAACTTTGCTGACACTTGCATTTACCACACCAAAAATTTGTTTAAGCACATCCGTAGCAATTGCACCGTTTTCTTTTTTACCGATATCAGTTATATGAAGGTCCGGCAATGTTACGCCTGCTCCCCGACCGCCAAGCAAATCACTGGCAATTTTCACTCTGGTGTCATTAATATAAACATGGTCGATAATATATTTAAGTTCTTCGTCGCTGCTTTCCAGCCCTAAACTTTCAACAAATTTTTCCACATTTTCTTGAATACGGCCAATATTATTCCCTTTTGTACCAATTTCATAAATCATGTCTGGGGCATCTAGTCGTATTTCGTTAATATGAATCACATCTGACGTTAAACTTTGTACATCTAGCTTTAAGTCCATATTTGCGATCTTAAAAGCATGCTCAGATTTAAATCCTTCTGGATTATGGATCACTAAATTATTCAAAGACGCTGTGCCGTTAGGGGCATCTAAATCAACACTCGCTAACTCTACATCAGCACCAATCATAGGCGGAGTATACACCACAACCGCGTCTTTGATCATGCCACCGGCATTTGAAGATAAGTAAAATAAGGCCCCTGCGCCAATAGCAACGATAACAATAATTCCGATTAATAATTTTTTCATAGAATATCTCCAAAAACAGTTAAATTCAGTTTCTCTGATTAATCCATCAATTGCAACTATTATTGACTTGACCTTTAGCTTATTAAGCACAACAATCTGAACAACTTGAATATATTAGCCAATAAAAGGAAATTGGAATATGGGTGTATTATCATATGCGGGTGGATTAGGGATTATAACCCTGACCTTTTATATATTGGTTGTCGGCCGTGACTTAATTGTACCATTTTTAGTCAGTGTCGTTATCTGGTATTTGATAAACACATTAGCGGATTATTATAAAAAAATAAAAATAAACGCATATTCTTTACCAAAATCTGTTTGCTTCATAGCGGCTCTTCTTACAATGGTGACGGCACTTTATCTTTTGGTTGATATGATTGGTAACAATATTTCTAATGTCAAAGCTGCGGCTCCGATATATCAAGAAAACTTACTTAAATTATCAGATAGGGTCTATACTCTCCTCGGTATTGAAAACCAACCTAATCTAACCCAGCTTATCAGCCAAATTGACCTAAGACCCTTTATTAGCAACATCGCAGGTACCCTCGCCGGAATTGCTGGAAACGCAGGCCTTATTTTAATCTATGTCCTGTTTTTATTCCTTGAACAAACCAGTTTTAATACCAAATTACAGGCTTTACTTAATGGATCAAAACATTCAGGCACTGTTGAGGAAATAATTGAAACCATTTCAAAAAAAATTGAAACCTATGTCGCGATCAAAACATTTGTAAGTATGCTAACTGGCGGAGCTTGTTATATTGTTTTAATCTTAAATGACGTCGATTACGCTAGTTTTTGGGCATTTATTATCTTTTTACTTAATTATATTCCTACAGTAGGCTCTATGCTTGCTGTACTTTTCCCCGCTTTATTAAGCTTAGTGCAATTTCCCACATTCACGCCTTTTGTCATTATCATCACCAGCTTAGGCTGCATTCAAGTTCTTATTGGCAATATACTTGAGCCCAGGTTACTAGGTAATTCACTAAACCTTAGCCCACTTGTGGTGATGCTATCACTGGCGCTTTGGGGGAGCATTTGGGGAATTGCGGGAATGTTCTTGAGCGTTCCTTTTACTGTAATACTTATGATTATCTTTTCCGAGTTCCCTAAAACCAGATCAATTGCCATTATTCTTTCGCAAAATGGAAAAATTAACACACCTGAACAATCAGAATAAAAGAAAGTTCAATTATATTTTTATTCTGACCAAAACAGCACTTATTAAATTATATTAAGACTAACCCGTTTCACTAAACAGTTCCCTGCCAATTAGCATACGACGAATTTCACTGGTTCCTGCGCCGATTTCATATAGCTTCGCATCCCGAAGAAGTCGTCCTGTAGAAAATTCATTAATATAACCATTGCCGCCTAAACATTGGATGGCTTCAAGCGCCATTTGCGTTGCTTTTTCTGCGGAATATAAAATACAGCCTGCTGAGTCTTTTCGGGTGGTTTCCCCTCTATCGCAAGCAGTGGCCACGGCATATACATAACTTCTACAAGCATTAAGCTCTGTATACATATCGGCTACTTTCCCCTGAATGAATTGAAACTCACCAATAGAACTGCCAAATTGCTTACGGTCATGGATATAAGGTAGCACGACATCTAAACAGGCTTGCATAATGCCCAGAGGACCAGCAGATAACACAACCCGCTCATAATCAAGTCCCGACATAAGCACGCGCACACCTGCACCTTCTTTTCCCAAAATATTTTCCGCCGGAACTTCACAGTCTTCAAAGACAAGCTCACAAGTATTTGAGCCACGCATACCGAGTTTATCCAGTTTTTGCGCCGTCGAAAACCCCACGAAATCTTTTTCAATAATAAAGGCGGTCATACCTTTTGAACCTGCAGTAAGGTCAGTTTTAGCATATACCACTAACACATTGGCGTCTGGCCCGTTGGTGATCCACATTTTAGTACCATTTAATATATATTTATCACCTTTTTTATCTGCCCTAAGCTTCATACTTACCACATCTGACCCTGCACCGGACTCGCTCATAGCCAAGGCACCGACATACTCGCCGGAAACTAGTTTAGGAAGATATTTTTCTTTTTGCGCCGCATTGCCATTACGATTAATTTGATTCACACAAAGGTTTGAATGGGCGCCGTAACTTAAGCCAACACTTGCTGAGGCACGTGATATTTCTTCAACAGTTATGGCGTGGGCAAGATAACCCATATCAGATCCGCCATATTTCTCAGGAACTGTCATCCCGAGCAAGCCTAATTCGCCAAATTTTTGCCATAGATCATTTGGAAATTCATTATCATGATCAATGGCCTGCGCACGTGGTGCAATTTCATTGATTGAAAATTTGCGTACCATATCACGGAGCATATTAATATCATCGCCATGATTAAAATTTAAAGTTGGATAAGAAGACATAAAAATCACCTTTTAACGAGAGAAGTTTTTGAGTTAGGAGCACGCCCTAATTCATTTGAAATAAACCAGGCAGTATCGATAATTTTATCAATTTCAACACCAGTATGAAGCCCGAGGCCATTTAACATATAAAGAACATCTTCGGTCGCCACATTACCACTGGCTCCTTTAGCATATGGACAACCTCCTAGACCCGCGATAGAGCTATCAATTGTACGCACGCCCATTTCCAAACCTGCCATTATATTAGCAAGCGCCTGACCATATGTATCATGACAATGCAGGGCAAAATAATCAATTGGCGCAACATTCATTACTCTTTCTAAAAGTTGTTTTATTTTATTTGGCGTTGCTTGACCGATTGTATCACCAAGGGAAACTTCATAGCAGCCCATATCAATTAATTTTTCAATTACAGCCACAACTTGAGAAGGATTTACCTCACCTTCATAAGGACAGTGCGTTACACAAGAAACATATCCTCTGACAGAGATGTTTTTTTCACCCGCCAGTTCCATAATCGGCTTAAACCGTTCTATACTTTCAATGATTGAGCAATTAATATTCTTTTGGCTAAAACTTTCCGAAGCTGCACCAAATATTGCGACTTCTTTGACGCCAGCCTCTATCGCTGCATGAAAACCTTTTAAATTGGGCGTTAGTGCTGAATATGTAACACCCTCTACATGTTCAATGGCTCCCATAACATCAGCATTATCAGCAAGTTGCGGTACCCATTTGGGAGAAACAAAACTTGTTGCTTCTATCTTTTTAAGTCCCGTATTTGATAATCTATTAATCAGGTCTACCTTAATATCGGTTGCGACAAACGTTTTTTCATTCTGTAGCCCATCACGTGGTCCTACTTCAAAAAGGGTAACGTCATTCATTACCTTCCCCCTTAACAATATTTACTAAAGTTTGACCATCCGATATCTGCATTCCAGTATTTAGCGAAAATTCAACAGTGCCACTGATTGATGCTTTTATTGTATGTTCCATTTTCATTGCTTCAAGTACCATCAAAGATTGACCTTCTTCAACGAGGTCTCCGTTTTCAACAAAAATCCTTGAAACCTTACCCGGCATCGGCGTGATAATTACCCCATCTCCAATTTGATCGTCTTCCCGATCTGCACCCGGTATAAAATGGTGAAGATAAGATACACTGCCATTATAAAAAACCGTAAAGTCTTGATGTTTTCTAATAATCTTTCCTGTAATTTTCTCACCATTAAGTGAAATTGTGAAATCATCACCTTCTTGTTTTAACAGCTTAACTTTATAGGCTTCTTCGCCCACTAAAATTTCAAAGCCATCAGAAAGATAAGTCACCTTAACATCATAAGAATTTCCATTTTCAGTGAAGGTTAAAATAACATCCAAATTAAGA
>JABIPV010000091.1 GCA_018699075.1 Kordiimonadaceae bacterium
GTAATATTCTTTATGCGCCGGCGAATGTGTCTGCAATTGGCGGTATTTCACTGGCACCACCACCTGAGGGTTTTTCGAACGTTAATTACTTGCAAGGCAGAAGTGGGCAACCATTTAAAATGGCCCTTGCCGGTGGAACAGGCCAAAATCCTGGATCACCAAAAGAAGTGAGCTATCCCGTTTATGACGGTCCACCGGTTACTGTGCCATCATTAAATGTAGAGGGACTTTCCATTTTAAAACCACCTTACGGTATCATTGCCGCTTTCGACATGACAAAAGGTGAACTTTTATGGCGTATCGCCCACGGTGAAACACCGGACAATGTGCGAAATCACCCCAAACTTCAAGGAATGGATATTCCCCGCACTGGTCAACGAGGCAGCGTTGGCATGATGGTCACGAAAACTCTTGCCATCGCAGGAGACATGCTTGTAACAAACCCGGATGACCGTGAACGCGGTGCCATGTTGCGTGCTTATAATAAAACAACAGGTGAAGAAGTTGGCGAAGTTTGGATGCCTTCAAGGCAATCAGGCGCCCCGATGACATATAGTGTTGACGGGAAGCAGTATATCATCGTCGCCGTTAGCGGCGGTTCTTATCCCGGTGAGATTAGAGCCTATACACTCCCCGAGGATTAAAAAACAAACTATAACGATAATCAAAATAAAAAGCCCCCGATGAATATTTCATCGGGGGCTTTTAAATTATCTACTGAACTTTAACTATATTAGTTAAGCTCTCCAGCCGGCCAAGGTGCACCTTGGTCCGCAGAAGGAATACCTTTAATTCCTTTATTTAGGAATTTTTGGATACGCTTACCTTCGTAAGTTTCAGTTGTATAAATGTTACCTTTTGAATCAGTTGCAAGACTGTGTGGTGCAAACCAAAGACCAGGTTGACGACCACCGCCACCAAACATAGTTAGCACTTCCATTGTTGCACGCTCAATGATGTAAACACGTTGGTTTTGGCCATCAGCAAGGTAAATGAATTTTTGATCAGCATCGCGTGAGAAATCAAGATCCCATGTTGATCCTTGTGCACCAGTTTCAGGCGCGATCAAAGTTTCACTTAAATATGTACCGTCCGTTTTGAAAACCTGAATACGGTCACTCGTACGGTCACAAACATAAATCAATCCGTCGTTTGATGGTTCCACACAATGAACAGGACCTGTAAAGGTTCTGCTTGGTGGTGTAGAAGGATCATGACGATATCTTTCAGTTGGGTCTACGATGTTTTGCTCACCATAAGCACCCCAATAACGTTTGAACTCACCGGTATCAGCGTCAAGAACCGCGATACGTCTGTTACCATAACCATCAGCGATGTAAGCTTCATTTGTTTCTGCAACAACAGAAATCTTCGCAACGCGAGAGAAATGAGACTGGTCCATGCTATCTGATTCTTCAATGCCAGGAGTACCATACTGTGCTAGGAATTTACCGTCGTTAGTAAATTTAAGAACATGACTATCACCACGGCCATTGCCGCCGATCCAGATATTACCATTATGGTCTACTTCAATACCATGGTTTGAAACTGGCCAAGTATACTCGGCGCCTTCAACAGGTCCGCCCCATGCACGAACGAGATTACCGTCAGCGTCAAATTCAACAATTGGTGGTGCAGGTGTACAGCAAATTGATGTACCTTGTTGCAAACCAAGTTCAGAAAATGGTGCAAAAATACCTTCGCCCCATGCACGGTGAACAATATATACGTGATCGCGCGCATCAACTGCTACGCCGATTACATTCCCCAAGATCCACTCATTTGGAAGTGGTTGTGGCCAAAACGGGTCAACCTCAAATGAAGGAGCTTGACGAGACTGAGCTGTTGCTGTGCTTGCGCCTTCTTCCACAAATGATTGACCAAGGCCTAGACCGACAAGAGAAACGGCTAGCGCTGCCCCCATCAAAACCTTATTTTTTAATTTCATGATGTCATTCCATTTTTGTTATTATTTATTCAGTTTAGCATAACGTTAATGATATTTTAAACTGAACACTATGCTTATTCGAAATGATACAGTATATCATTAAGCCATTCAAGTATTGAATCGATCTATTAATATAGTTTAAAAATTGACTCTTTGCTTGGGTTTTTTTATGAAGTACGGCAACTATTATAAAAATTTAATAATTTGGTCTTGTTAAAGGGAAAATGACTAATCATGAACAAAGTTAAAGCAAAATACATCAAAATATCATCGCTGTTTCTCATTGCGATGATAATGATTGTATCTTATGTGTCTTCACCGTTTTCTACAAAAGTGAGTGCCCATGATATCCCTTCTTCGGTAACTGTACATATGTATGTTAAACCTGAAGGTAATACCCTCAAATTATTACTCAGAGTCCCTCTAGAATCCATGAGTGAGCTGGTTTATCCAACTTGGGGGCCGGGATATCTTGATTTTGAAAAAGCTGATAGTGTACTTTTAGATGCTGCACATGTTTATCTTACAGAAGAACTGCAGGTTTATGAGAATGGTGTCTTAATTGAAGATAAGATGATCACAGCATACCGAGCTACTTCACCGCAAGATACCTCTATACAAAACTATGATACAGCCCTCGAAAACATTCAAAAACCCCCGTTAACCAATGATGAACGGCTCTATTACGGTCAAGCGGTTTTGGATGTATTATATGAATTTCCCATTAGTTCGGACCAATCAAAATTTTCTATTCATCCAACACTTAATAAATTAGCAAGCATAACAAACACGGTTTTACGCTTTCTCCCAGCCGGAACAGGTGAACGTGTTTTCAATTATATCGGTGATCCCGGTGTAGTCGAATTAGACCCTAGTCTCCTTCACGCTTTATATGAATTTATGGAGCTGGGTTTCTTTCATATTTTAGAAGGCATCGACCACATCCTCTTTTTACTTTGTCTGGTTATTCCACTTCGTAGTTTCCGTGGCCTCGTACCGGTGATTACATCCTTCACCGTTGCCCATTCCATTACCCTAATATCAACGGCTTTTGGCCTTGCCCCACAAGCATTATGGTTCCCACCTCTTATCGAAACTTTAATTGCTTTATCAATTGTTTATATGGCGTTCGAAAATATAGTCGGCGCGAAACTTGAGAAAAGATGGATGGTCGCATTTGGTTTTGGACTTATTCACGGCTTTGGTTTCTCCTTCTTACTCAGTGACAGTATGCAGTTCGCGGGTACCCACCTCTTTACATCGTTGCTTTCCTTTAACCTCGGCGTAGAGTTTGGGCAATTGTTCATCTTGATCTGCGTTTTACCGCTACTGAATTTATTATTTAAATATTTGGTATCGGAAAAAGCGGGTTCAATACTTTTATCTGCACTTGTCGCCCACAGCGGGTGGCATTGGATGGTAGAGCGAAATTCGAATTTTAATGAATACATCATTGTTTGGCCGGAATTTAACGCTGATTTTTACGCTGAACTCATGCGTTGGGGCATGCTGGCCATAATCGTAGGTATCGCCTCATGGCTAATGTTTGAGCTTGCTAAATATATTGAAAAAAGAGCAAAATAAAAAAAGGCCCCTAAACATCAGGGGCCTTTTTGATTTTACTTTTAGTATTTAATTACGCTCGGGAGGGGTCGCAAAATAGCCTTTAGGTACATATTTGCGCATCCTTCTTTGTAATACTTCTGCACCATATACATTTCCTGCTTCATCTGCTGTAACACCTTCAGCCACACTAGTATAACGTGGCTCCATACCATTATTTGGATCAGGAATAAATGCCGTTACCCAGCCCGTTTTTGAACTTCCAATACGAATGCCGCGTTCCCAGCCAGGGTTACGTTGGTAACCCGTATTAGATTCACTATCCGCTGAATAAAGAATATCATTTTTATCAATATAAAGACCGCTCGGACGGCCAAACTGTGACCAATAATCAAGATGCTTACCGTCTAAATCAAAGATTTGAACCCGGTTATTATAACGGTCACCGACAAAAAGTTTTCCTTCTGAATTAATGGCGAGCGCATGGGGTTCACGAAACTCACCACGTTCAGAACCCGTTTTACCAAACTCCAAAATATATTCACCTTTGCTGTTATATTTAACAACACGGTTATTGCCGCCCGCACCATGGCCATCAGCAACAAAAATA
>JABIPV010000082.1 GCA_018699075.1 Kordiimonadaceae bacterium
AGGTTTTTCCAAGAATGTAATTAACAACATAGTATGGCTATATGAATGAATATTACCTAATACAATTCTTATTCGCCGAAAAGACACTTAAATGCGACGAACAGATTTATTGCCCGCCTCTTACTCTGTCGGTTGCCCCGCCATCGAAGGCCATTGGGATAACTGGGCAGGCTGGGTTCTCTGTATTTTCGCCGGTTGTTTTAATATCAAGGAATGTTGAGGCGGCGTAGGTGACAATGATTTCAATATCTTGATAAATATCCGTTTCCATATTGGAATGTTCCACTTCAATCATGAAAGGTTGCCCTGCATGGAGAGTTTCTTTTGGGATTGTGAACTCATTTTCAATGTAAGTAAGACTACCGGGATCAAAGGCATGTCCACTATGGCCGACTTCTACGCCCATGCAATTACCGAACATGGTATAAATCATATCGTCTATTAGACCGTTTGGGTCGGTGGCACCCATTTCAAATTTGTCCCATGAAATAACAAGATCTTGGTCAGGGTCAATTGCGCTTGGATCTGCGGGATTGCCACCTTGTGCAAGGTATATGTTAATGGGACCGGGGTTTAAGCTTTCATCACCGTCTTTCTTAAAGGTAGCAGGTAAATTACGGATATTACCGTCCGGCGTATCAAAATTATAATAATAAGTATCATCAGGGAAAATCTCCGTAAGTTCTTCGATGGTCATTTTACGGCCCCCGGTTAAATAACGGGCGTCTTCATCGGAGAATTTAAGGTTTTCACTGGCTTTTCCCGGGCCACTTAAATAGCTGTTTATGACCGTTCCACCAGCGGCGATAGCGGCTTTTGTTTGGAATATTTCTGCGAAAAAAACTGTATTTAGGAGGTTTAAATTATCCACTGAGTTTTGGCGGTGATTAACGGATTTACCAATCACTACGTAATCTGCATGATCGGCTGGTGTCTTTTGTTCAGAGCAGCCCATCACGGCTACGCAAGTTAATAACGGCAATAATAGTTTCAATGTGATCTCCCATCGTATCTTTTAACAGAGCTTACATGATCTGTAGCGGAATTAAAGCTCAAAACCGATAGGAAAGCGCAATGCTGCCTAGAAACTGATTTGAGGTACCAATATTTTTAATAATAGGACTATCGTCTGCGGAACCAATAAGTTTTTTGTAACCAAAAAGTCCAACAAGACCCCATTGTTGATCAAATGAGTAAGCTAAATTCAGCATACCTCCTATATCTTTAAAGCCACTATTTGCTTCGTAAAGCTGAAATCCGCTTTGCGCTGCATTAAATGTATTAATACCGAAATAGGTATTATTATAATTTTTATCTGCATAAGTGGTGCTCAAGGATACGCCCATTCTTAATTTAGGACCTATGGGCTTATTATAGGAAAGTGAATTACTGATGGTATAACCCTTATGGGCATTTCCGATATCGAACATTGTTTTAATTTTAGCGGTCACTCCTTCGCCGCGTGGTCCCGTTGCAAAGCGGTAAGAAATAAAACCTCCTGCTTCAATTGAGCTATTGATGGTTTCAAATCGTTTTAAGACAGGATTATTGACATCATCATCGCGCTCACCACGAAATTGAAGAGAAGGACCAGCATTAAAGTTTGCATCATCGATAATATTCGCCGTTAAACCCGGACCTTCGGTTTGGATAGAATAATTGCCTTTACTGGCCCGAATAAAAGGCAAGGGAAGAACACGGTAATTTTTTGCACCTTCATATTCAGGTGATACAAATGGGCCCGTAGCAATTAAAAAATTCCATTTGTTTTGATCAAACCCTGGCCGGCCTTGTTGTTGAGCAAAAGCCGGTGCTGCGAAGGTAAAGATGATGATGAAAGAGATGAGTTTTAACATTGGTTTCCAATAAATTTATTAATTATGTACTTCTATACGAAAGATTGGCTCGCACGGATCATATTTCATCAAGAAAATATCCTTTTATTAATGTGTATACTTGAAGTCAAAGACTTTTCATTTTAAGGTCATTGCATTAAAAAAAATAATCATTACAAGGGGACGATCATGTTACGTCAGTTTTTTGCGACGATTTTTATAATTTGTTTTTCAATTGCGGCCAATGCTGCAACCATTTCTGAATTTACCGATGGAATGGAAAAGAAATCTGGGTTTTTTGATATATATTTAGATCATGATAAAGGGGCCGTTTACCTTGAAATATCAGATTATAATCAGGATTTTATTTATAAAGTTAGCCTTCCTGGTGCGCTTGGATCAAATGATGTGGCGCTGGACCGTGGGCAGCTTGGCGGGACGAAGCTGGTATATTTTGGTCGTGTTGGCGAAAAAGTATTTCTACACCAGAAAAATACTAAATATATTGCAACAAGTGATAATCCCCGTGAACGCCTTGCGGCGACCAACGCCTTTGCGCCTTCAATCGTTTGGGGCTTTAAAGCGGTAGCAACAGACCGTGACGGTGCGTCTCTTATAAACATTACAGAAATGATGATGGATGATCAGCATGGTAGTGCCGCGAAATTAAAACGAAGTGGGCAAGGGGGCTATACTATAAATGATAGTCGCAGCTTTGTGAATTTCGACAAAATTAAAACTTTCCCTAAGAATACAGAACTTGAAAGCACAGTTACTTTTATGGGTAAAACACCCGGAAGTTTTGTTCGCTCCGTTGCGGCTAATCCGAATATCATTACATTAAAGCAACGCATTTCATTTGTTGAGCTTCCTGATGATAATTATAAAACACGCGTTTTCCATCCGGCCATGAGCTTTAATGGCACAACAGTTATTGATTATGGCACGGCGATAGATCAGCCGATTACGCAAAGATACATCTCTCGTCATAGATTAGTGAAGAAAAACCCTAACGCTGCCGTTTCAGAAGCCGTTGAGCCGATTGTATATTATATTGATAGCGGTGCACCCGAAGCCATAAGAAACGCGCTTAGAGAAGGTGTCCAGTGGTGGAACGAGGCCTTTGAAGCCGCTGGATATAAAGATGCCTTTCGTGCGGAAATTATGCCGGAAGGTATGGACCCGGACGATGTGCGTTATAATGTAGTGAACTGGGTTCATCGCTCCACACGTGGTTGGTCGTATGGTGGTAGTGTTAAAGACCCGCGTACGGGTGAAATTATTAAAGGTCACGTGACCCTTGGTTCACTTCGTTCGCGTCAAGATTTCCTTATTGCTAACGGTGTTAATGGATCATACGGCGACGGAAAATCAACTGATGATGACATTGCGCTAGTGTTAGCAAGAACCCGTCAGCTTGGTGCTCATGAAGTTGGCCACACGCTTGGTTTTTCTCATAATTATATTGCCAGTATATTTGGTGATGATGATGTGATGGATTACCCACATCCGCAAATTACCATGAATGATAACGGAACAATAAACATCAAAAACCCGTACCGTGAAAAAATTGGTAACTGGAATAAAATTGCTGTCAACTGGGGTTACCGTCAGTATGGATCAAACGCCGATGAGGCGGCTGGTTTAAAGAATATACTGGAAGAAGCCTATGCAGCAGGCCATAAATATATCGCTGATGGCCCAGACAGTCGTGGCGCAGGAAGTTTGCATGCAGACAGTCACCTTTGGGATTTTGGTACAGATGTCCTCGCGCAAACCAAAGACCTTTATAATGTGCGGCGCACGGCAATCAATAATTTTGGTTTAAGTAATATTGCCGACGGTACACCGCTTTCACAGCTTGAAGAAGTGTTGGTACCGCTTTATTACCTTCCGCGTTTTCAAATCAATGCAGCGTCAAAATCAATCGGTGGTATGATATATGGTTATGAGATTAAAGGTGAAAGTCTTGTGCCGCGTCATTCGATTGTGTCGCGTGAACGTCAGGATGCGGCAACGGATATTGTTTTGGAAGCCGTAAGTCCAGATTATCTAACACTTCCTAAACATATACTTGACCTGATCCCACCGAAGGCCTTTGGCTATCGTCTTACCAATGAGAGCTTTCCACGTGATACAGGCGCGAGCTTTGATGCACTTGCGCTGGCGGAAGCGCATGCAAATCATACTTTAGGACTTTTATTTAATAAAGAACGCTTAGCACGGATTAATGATCATAATGTGCGTGATGCAGATCAAATTAGTCTTGACCGATATATCGTGAAAATTGCTAGCAAAACAATTCTAGCAGCACATCAGGAAGACGGTCTTAAAGCGGCGGTTCATCAAAGAGTAGGCCATGTATTCGTTCATTACATGATGATGACAGCGACAAATGATCAGGCCACGCCAGCTGCGCAAGCAATGACGGCGTCACATTTAACTGGTCTTAAAGGAATACTGGAAAAGAAAATTGCGGATGTGGAAATGACCCGAGAATATAAAGCCCATTATCAAGCACAAGTCAGAAGAATAGGTCTTTTCTTAAGCGGTAAATATGTTCCCAAAGCAAGTGAGCTTGCCCCAATTCCACCGGGAGAGCCTATTTAATAATGAAGAAATGATGTGTATTTCATTGAAGTAAGAAATTAATTTAAAAAAGAGCGGTCAGATGATCGCTCTTTTTGTATTCTGTTTTAGTTTTTAGAAATCATCTCGGCCTAGGCGTTTTTAAATTGGCGTTGCTCCCATTTAGGACCAAATAGTTGAAAAATGCCGAATAATGATACTGCGTGCATTAAAATGCCAAATCCCCATCCAAGGGCCGGGTATATGACCCATAAATTTCCTGGCGATACTTGTAAATTCAAGAAATATAATCCTGCAATGACGAATATATAGCTGATCCAATTCATATGGAAACCTTTTAGGTTTTTCACATATTCAAGTGCTTCTTGCTCATCATGGTTTTTCATAAATTGATCTTTTGTGTCGATGGTATCCATCTTTTGCTCCTGTATTAAATTGGTAATTTTTGTTTCAAATACAGCGGAAAGACAATTTAAAGATTCTAAGCTAGCCTTATGGCCACGTTCAATTCTTTGGATTGTACGTAAGCTTAGTCCGGATGCCTGTGCGAGATGTTCTTGTGACCATCCTTTTTCTTGGCGTAATGTTTTAATAGTCATAATTCAAATTTGCCTTTCGTTATTCACTGTGATTGGCAATTTAATTGAGTAATTGATATGTGACCACGACACTGTCGCGTCATGACGTAACGGTAACAGGTTTATTATAATATTGTCTAGATGATTAAAACTTATACCTGATCTGTGTTCCAAGGCCGTAATCAGTGGTTACGTTGTTCATTCCCACGACACTATATATGTTGAAACCCCAATTGTCGTCTAGTTGAATGTCAAGATAGCCAAATATTTCTTTTGGGGAATTAAAGCCTGGAGTGGCACTTTCGCGGTAATCATACGATACACCGATACTGGTGTCATAAGTTATATAGTACGACAGTCCTACAGAAGCAAAGAAGCTGTTTTGAAGATCATATAAATGTGTTTTGCCAACGAAACGATAGCCAATTGTGGCAAATGGCATAAAGCTACCGATAAGGTATGAGGCATCTGCTTTTACTGTGTAATCAACTTTCCCTGTTCCGAGTCCGCGACTTTCGTCAGCAGTTGGAATTTTTACACTTGCTGAAAAATCAACGAAAAGATCATTACTGAACGGATTTTCTATGGCGTATGAGCCAGTTAAATAAACATCGCCAAAACCGCTTCTTCGGTTATTATTATTAAGTTCACTAGGGGTAAGATTAACATCGGTAACGAGTGGAGCGCCTTCGACAGCGGTAATGACGTTTCGGGGAGAGGCAAAACTAATATATCCGCTGCTAGCACGTACGGACCAAGGCCCTTTGCTATACTTTAATGAATAAGGCACATAACTGATGTTTGTGCTGGAGGGAAGATTAAATTTACCGCTGCTATAATCATAACCAGTGGTAAATGTTATCTCTCCATCTTCAAATAAAGGTACAGAAAAATAGTCATCTTCGATGCTGTCTTGGTTAAAGACAGAACTTTCGTTTTCATCTATTTTAACATTTTGATCTATTTGCGCGGAGTTATCTTGGGCTAGGGCGGGGGGGA
>JABIPV010000124.1 GCA_018699075.1 Kordiimonadaceae bacterium
CAAGGTAAAACATAGCCCATAAAGCCAGTCGCCATCATAAGGAGATAAATAATAATGCCAAGGAACCAGAGAATTTCACGTGGTGCTTTATAAGAACCAAAGTAGAAACCTCTAAGAATGTGTATATAGACCACAATGAAGAACATTGAAGCCCCGTTTGCGTGAACTGCTTGGAGTAACCAACCGTAATTCACATCACGTCTAATATGCTGCACACTATCAAATGCCAAATTAATATCAGCGGTGTAATGCATCGCAAGAACAATACCGGTTACAATCTGTACAACCATCATAAAACCAGCAAGAACACCAAAGTTCCACCAGTAGTTAAGATTTCGTGGTGCATCATATCCTGCACCAAGTGAACTATAAATCAAGCCCATAATCGGCAGACGATCTTCTACCCATTTTGCTGTCGGATTAGTAGGTACGAATTTTTTATCTGAAGCCATTTTGTGTCCTATCCGATCTGTATCGTTGTATCATCTAAGAATACGTATTCTACGATGGGTAGGTTAAGTGGCGCCGGGCCCTTACGAATACGTCCTGAAATATCATAGTGTGATCCATGACAAGGACAGTACCATCCACCAAAGTCACCTTTTTGATCCACTGGAACACAGCCAAGATGGGTACAAACACCACTCATCACTAACCATTCAGGCTTTTGAACACGGTCCGCATCATTCTCTGGATCAATAAGATCAGTCGCCGTATCGTCCGCTGTTGCTTCTGCAATTTCAGCAGCTGTCCGGTGACGAACAAAAATTGGGTTACCGCGCCATAAGAAAACAGCACTTTGTCCTTCAGGAATAGCATTTAAATCAACGTCAATCGAAGATAATGCTAATACATCTTTAGAAGGGTTCATTTGATCGACCAATGGCCATACAGCAGCACCAGCAGCAACTGCGCCTGCAGCGGTGGTGGCTATATAAAGAAAATTACGTCTTTCTTCAACAACGTCATCATGTGTAGTCATACATAAACCTCGTAAGGGGTTTTATTAATATTAAATGTGTAAAGAAAAATTGGTTGAATCCATCTATGGAATCAACAAGAGTAATTTCCCCTTACCCAACGCAAACTAAGCGAGTTCTATTTACCTATATTATCTACATTTTGCAATGCTTTTTAGGCAATAAACAATAATAATTTACTTAATTAACACATATTGTAAATAGTTGATTTGCAATAGATGTTTTTAATGGCTGAAAAGTGCGGATTTTTTACCAATAATCAGTAAAGAAAAAATATTTTAATAATTCCATATCATAGCATTAATAAAATTGTTGGCCATGCGACCTAACCTATATCGAGGGGGAATTCTAAAATTATTGATATTCTTTTGTGGTGTATTTTTCCAAACATCAACCTGTGAGCCGAAATCAACGGTTGTAAAGTCCTGATCATGCTCTTTTATAAATGCACATAAATTTTCCAACCGCTCTTGATTTACTCTATTTCTTGTAATTTCCAAATATTGCTCATCACGCCTTTTAATGAATTCAAATGGGTGGGTATGGATGACAATATTTTCGATACCATTTTTACGTGCTTTTTTAAGTAAGTAACGCATCTCCGGCCAGGAACAGCTGGCAATTTGCAAGCTCTTTGCCGGCATTCTTCCCATAATATCTTTATCTGCATAAGTAAAAACAGGTACTTCCATCACATCATCGATTTTACTGCGTCCGGAAAAAAGTTGCAATTCCCCTTCTTTCGGTTTGAATATCTCTAAACCTACATTTGACGCTAATGGAATATTAAGATCGCTCATAACTTTATACACATTCAGGTCAACCATTAGGTTGCCGGTACGGATCGCTTCTGGTCGTTTTCCAGTCCAACGTTCAAATACTTCAATTGAAAGTTCAAATATTTTCTTGAGTTCTTCATAACTGCGCCCACTACAAGCATCATTGGTATCAAATCTGCCTATTTCTGGATTTTGGTTAAAATTCAACCAACATGGGTGAATATGAAGCTGTGTATCTTGTCCCGCCGATTGAATTTTACGGACAATCGATTGCATCGGCTCATCACCGAAATAAAAATAATTCACACATTCGACAAAAAAACTTGCGCGCGTGTCATATTTATTAAATGTTTCAAGTAAAAAATCGACACCCTGCCCCTTACCGTCAACTTCGCAAAGTGCGGCACGATTACCAACTGCCTTTTTTCTTGGGTCGTCAAATGCTCCACCAATAATAAATTTCGTATCAATGGTGATGGTGACTTCTAATGGCTTGGTCACTTAAATTACTCTCTAGCAAATGATATAAATTTTACAGGATCAATTACTGATTGACCGCTGGTATATTGCTCACCCGTTGGCTGGTCTGTTTTAGAGTTTTGAATTTTTCGCACAACATCCATACCCATTGTTACTTGCCCAAAGGCAGCAAAGCCCTGCCCATCCGCGTTTCTCATACCGCCAAAATCAAGACTAGGTTGCGGATTAACACAGATGAAAAACTCTGATGATGCAGTATCTGGTCCGCCGCGGGCCATTGAAATGGTACCGTCTAAATGTTTTATTCCAGTATCACTGGTGCGCTCTAATTTAATTGGCTCAAACAACCCTATATCGCTATTTCCGCTCATACCGCCTTGAATGACTTCGATTTTGATATTGTTTTGTGATTGGTTATCCATACGCACCACACGGTAAAATGCGCCGCCATTAAAATGGCCTGCGTCCACATAACGTAGGAAATTTGTCACCGTAATCGGTGCTTTATCTTCATATAAGTCAATATGAATATCACCTTCTGTGGTGACAAGTTTAACTTTTATGGTTTCTGCATTCACAGAAAAAGCACTTATTAAAAATACAACTAAACTTAATTTAAAAATATTATACATAGAAAACCTCTTTATAAATTTATCGTGCATTAAATTACGGCGGCGCTTCTGTCCTTTGGACCACCATCACGTACTTTTATAAACCATAATATGAGAATAACCAATAAAGCAAGAAATCCAATCACAATATTATTCATTTGGTTCCAACCAATATATTCAAGCGCAAATCCAGATGTTAATGTTGCCAAACCAGCAAGACCGAAAACCACAAAATCATTTAACCCTTGGACATAGGCTTTTTCGTGATCTTCATATGCATGTTCAAGCAACGTAGTTCCGGCAGTAAACATAAAGTTCCAGCCTATACCAATAAGAACTAATGCCACATAAAAATTCGAAAGCTCTACACCCGCTTTAGCAATTAGTGTGGATAGCAACATTATCATCATTCCTGTAAGAATGATTTTAATTGATCCAAATCGCGCAATTAGCGTCCCGGTAATAATCGCTGGTGCAAACATGGACATGGAATGCCACTGAATAACACCTGCTGCATCTTCGCGCAAAAATCCGCAAACCTCAACAACTTCGAGCGGCGTTGCCGTCATGATAAAAGACATACAAAGATAAGCACATGTGGCACTTAACGACGCACAAATGAAGGCTGGACGCTTTAATACTTCCATAAATGTTGGGTTTTTATGCTGTGAATTTTCCACTTCATTGCTTGTGTCTTTTTTGGGTAACTTAATCAGATAAATCAAGAAATAAGCCACAAAACTCAGCGCAATAATAAGGCAATAAGTACCCGCATAAAGTACAGGTTCGTAATAATTACTTTCAAACAAATGGGCAAGTGTCGGTGCGCAAGCCCCGGCAAGAACGCCTCCTAAGATCACATAGGAAACCGCCTGTTTATGAAAAGCTGGCGGTGAAACTTCCATGGCCGTAAAGCGGTAATAATTGGCAAATGCTTGATAAGATCCATGACAGAATGTTGCAAAGCATAGTAAATAATAGCTTTCTTGATAAATGGAAACAACCGCAAGCAGTCCACTTATACCACCAAGAATAGCACCAAAATAAAATCCTCTTTTGCGGCCAAATTTTTTCATAAACATGGAAGCAGGAAACGCAAATGCTGCCGTAGCAAGGAAAGCTGTCGCAGCTGGAATAGTGGCAAGTGACGTACTTCCCGTCATAATTTTTGCAACTAGACTTGAATATGTGATCACTGTAACCACACTTGAAAGCAGAATGAACTGCGCCATCGATAGCAAGAATATATTACGCTTGATATTTTCCATTACTCTTCAAAACCTTATATTGAAATTACCATCCCGTCATAGGCGGGTTCGACCCCATTTGGCAACTTAATTCTTAATGTTTCATAATCCATTTCAGCGGTCATATGAGTAAGAATAGTATGTTTGGGTTTATATTTATCGACATACCCCAATGTTTGCTCAAGATGACAATGGGTCGGGTGCGGCTCTTCACGCAAACAATCGACGATCCATACATCTAAACCTTCCAATAATTGGTCACTATGACTTGGAATATCATTAAAATCTGTACAGTAACAAACATTACCGAAACGAAATCCGTATGTAATGATACCGCCGTGAATTAATTCAATCGGCTGAACATCAATATCGCCAATTTTAAAAGGCGCGGTATCAATTTCATGGGCCGTGCATATTGATGGATAACCTTTACGGTTTTTAAAAATATAATCAAAGCGCCTTTTAAGAACATCAAGCGTATGTTTATTACCGTATACAGGGACATCTATTTTCATATTCTGGGCAATGGCGCGTAGATCATCGATACCGTGAGTATGATCCGCATGATCGTGGGTATAAAGCACGGCATTTAGCCAGATAATATCCGCGCTTAAACATTGTTCGCGAAGGTCCGGCCCCGTATCGACAATAAGCCGAGTATCGCCGTGTTCGACCATGATGGAAACGCGGCGGCGGCGATTTTTAGGATTACTTGGATCACAAAGGCCCCAACCGTTGTTGAGCTTGCCTCCGACCCTTGGGACGCCTTGTGATGTGCCGCTTCCTAATATGGTTATCTTCATGCCAAGTCGGGTCTTTCGGTTTTTGAGAATAGATCGAAGAAGTTTTTGGTGGTAACAGAGCTAAGTTCTTGAAAGGAAACACCTAAATGGTTTGATAGAAACTCCGCAGTATGCTTGACATAGGAGGGTTCATTAGGTTTTCCGCGCATGGGCACAGGGGCCAAAAAGGGTGCGTCAGTTTCAATAAGCAAGCGATCAAGCGGAATGATCTTCACCGCTTCCTGAAGTTCCTTGGCACTTTTAAAAGTAACAATACCGGAGATAGAAATATAACAACCTATGTTGAGGCTGCGTCTGGCAAATTCTTCGGAGGCGGTAAAGCAATGAATAACGGCGGGATATGCGCCCTTTGCCATTTCAGCTTCCATGATTTCGGCGCAGTCATCATCCGCATCGCGCGCATGAACTATTAAAGGCAGTTTTGTTTCTCTGCTTGCTTCAATATGAGCAATGAAATTTGCCTTTTGTTTATCACGCGGCGCATGTTCATAATAATAATCAAGCCCGGTTTCACCAATGCCGACCACCTTGGCATGCTGTGCTTTTTCAATCAGCTGATCCGGCGTTATGCCCCATTCATCTTCGGCGTCATGAGGGTGACTGCCAACGGTGGCATAAATATTATCGTGGGCCTTGGCAATTTCAAGCACCGTTTCATATTCAGAGAGCCGGGCATTAATCGCCAGCATGGTGCCAACTCCTGCGGCCTTCGCACGTGCAAGCACCCCGTCCATATCATCCATCATGGTGCCGTAATTTAAATGGCAGTGGCTATCAACAATATAAGGGATATCAGTCATCAGTTCGCTTCCGCCACATAACGTGGGAAGACACCTTCGGGTTTATCCATGGCTGTGCCGCCCGCTAACCTATGACCCGCGCCAAGTTGTTCAAAGCCGCGCTCATTTGCGGGGATTTTTAGGATATCCAGCAACTTGGCGGAACTGTCCGGCATAATCGGCTGGGTTAAGATCGCCACCTGTCGAATGATTTCTGCGGTTGTGTAAAGCACCGTTTCCATACGCACAGGATCGGTTTTCTTCAGCGCCCATGGTTCCTGCCCTGCGAAATATACGTTGGCGCCTGAAACCACATTCCAAATCACTTCTAAAGATTTATTGATCGCCTGAACATCAATATGCGCGCGTACTTTTGGCAGTAATGCATCAACGGCGGCCAATATTTCATTGTCCGCATCCGTAAATTCACCTGCTGACGGCATGACGCCATCACAATTTTTAAAGATCATACTAAGGGATCGCTGGGCCAAGTTACCAAGGTCATTGGCAAGGTCGCTGTTGATGCGGTTGATCATCGCTTGGCGGTTAAAATCACCATCATTGCCAAATGGCACTTCACGCATGAGGAAATAACGCACTTGGTCAAGGCCAAATTCTTCAACAATTTGAAAAGGGTCAATCACATTACCAACCGATTTTGAAATCTTCTGTCCTTCGTTGGTCCACCATCCGTGAGCGAAAACTCTTTTTGGTGGTTCAATATCGGCGGCCATCAAAAATGCCGGCCAGTAAACCGCGTGAAAACGGACGATGTCTTTACCGACCATATGAATGTCCGCAGGCCAGAATTTTTTGAAAGTTTCACTGTCCATGTCGGGATACCCCGCCGCGGTCATGTAATTGGTCAGCGCATCAATCCACACATACATGATGTGCTTATCATTACCGGGCACGGGAATACCCCATTTAAAACTGGTACGTGATACCGACAAATCCCGCAGGCCGCCTTCAACAAAGCTTTTCACTTCGTTCTTGCGGCTTTTCGGTAGCACGGTAACGTCCAAGCCATCATAATATTCAAGCAGCTTATCTTCCCATGCGCTTAAGCGGAAAAAGTAACTCTCTTCTTCGACCCATTCAACGCTGGCCCCGGAAGGTGCAACCTTTTCACCGTTTATTTCCGTCAGTTCCGTTTCCGCGTAAAATGCTTCATCACGCACAGAATACCATCCGGCATATTTATCAAGGTAAATTTGATCATTATCCATCAGCTTCGTCCACAGTGCCTGACAGGCGAGCTTATGGCGCTGTTCCGTGGTGCGGATGAAATCATCATGTGAACAATTCATAAAGTCCGCAAGTTCGCGAAAGCGCTCGGAGACCTGATCGCAAAGCTCAATCGGTGTTTTTCCCGCCGCAGCCGCAGATTTTTCAACCTTTTGACCATGTTCATCGGTTCCGGTTAGGAACATAACGTCAAACCCATCAAGGCGTTTAAAACGCGCAAGAACATCGCAGGCCAAGGTGGTATAGGCATGGCCAATATGGGGAATATCATTGACGTAATATATGGGCGTCGTGATATAAAAAGCGGGTTTACCTGACATTATTTTCGTTTCTTTCTTATTCTTTTACGTGTTCTTTATTTTTTAAGCGCAGCACTTATCATATTGAATATATCAATCACCGTTTGCTTACGGTCCATATTAAGAAGGTCTGCTTTAATTATTTTTTTCGATGTCTTTTCCCATAGCTCGGCCCACTGATCAAGCGGAATATTCGTCCCCAGTTGTTCCATTAACGCAAATTCGGTGGTCAGCGCTTCTTTAATATTATGGGTATGATCAGAATTAAGGTAGCAAACATGACGGATCATGCGGGTGATAAACTGCGACAGCATTTCAGAAAACAGCAAAAACATATCGCCGGATTTTTTGGTGGTAATGGCTCCGGCGAAATCATGCATCAATGGCACATTGATATTGGGCATGGTACTGAGCAACCCCAGCATTTCGCCGTAAAGCTTGAGCCCCTTATGTTCGATAAGCGAAACCGCATATCCGGGGCTGCCGTTTGAAAGGCTGACATAGCCATTGATGGTATTATCATCCAGATCAGGGAATTTAGCCCGTAAGATTTCCGCAACTGTTGCCGATTTTAACGGCTTAAGCGGCAGCATGCGACAGCGGCTTTTGATGGTCGGCAGTAATTTTCCCGGCGCATGGGCAAGGATGATCAGGATGGAGTTTTTTGGTGGTTCTTCAAGGATTTTGAGGATCGCATTGGCGGCGTTTCGGTTCATTTCATCGGCGGTATCAACAATCGCCACCCGCCAGCCGCCTTCTGAGGATGTTTTATGGAAAAAATTATTAATTTTGCGCACGTCGTCGACCAAAATATTAGAGCGCATCTTGCCTGTTTTGGGGTCCTCGGTTTTTTCGGTCACCATCAAGTCGGCACTACTGCCCGCATCAATCAGGTGGTTTGCGGTGGTTTCCATGTCGGTGTTCAAGTCGGTAACGTCAACCTTTTCCAGAACATCACCAAATAATCCCGGTCCCTGGTCGTTACTCGGGGGATTATTAAGTAGGAAGCGCGCCATTTTATAGGCCAAGGTCGCTTTACCGACCCCCTTTGGTCCAGTAAGCATCCACGCATGATGAATTTTCTCCGCATTAAATGCGTCTAAAAATAGTTTTTCGCTATCCTTATGCCCCCGAAGGTCACTGGTCATCCGAGGTAAAGATTGTTCGTCAAAATCCATGATTTAAATTGCCAAGATTAATAAATTAACTGTGATTTTATATGTAACTTATTCGGAAGTGGAAGGGTAGATGAAAAAAAATTATTTTAAGTTTCCCCACCCCCTCACCGTTATTCCCGCTTCCGCGAGGATGACAGGGTGGGGACAGTGGAGTGTTATGATCCAACCTAATACTCAGCCCTGAGTAATAAATACTCCAACCTAGGCGCGTGATAAATCCATCATGCACTAAGGTTTTGAATATCGGAACCCAAGTCGACATATGCTCAGGCTGGAAGGTGACGTTAGCCTAAGCGCATGCGCTGGCGCTTGAGGCTTAGATAAAAAGAGCAAAGCCACACAATAAACCTTACCAATTATGATCCCCGAAACTTCTCCGTCATTACGGCGAAGGCCGTAATCTAGTCCTAGAGGAGATAACTCCCGCTTGCGGGGACTATTTGGGTTAGGATCAAGTGTATCTGACCCCTTTGATCTGTAAGTGACTCAGAAAATCTATGAGTGATGTACGGATGTGCCTTGGCTACCTACTTGTCCTAATACTATAAGAATAGCTAGTCCAGCAACGAAAACCATGAGGCCGCGGTAAAGTTTGATTTGCCGACCTTCACAAAGTCAGCTGGTGTGGAGGGTTTAATATAGTTTTTATTATTACTACTCGACATAGTAATAAAATTCTGCAAGATTGATCTAGCTAGGCGGCGGGGCGAATTATTACCCATCGGGTCGGAGTAATGAGACACTCTAGCCCCCGCTTTAATGATTGAGGGAAATATGGATAGAGGTATTGTTACGAACTCTAGAGTCGTGGATGTCATAAAAGATGGCTTCCAAGCTGGACGGATATTGTCGGACCAGGAAGTTCGTTACTTTTCGCTTTATTGGGATAAAATAGCTATACCACAAAATAATTATGTTGGACTGGGCTTAGGAAATGAAATGTTGGTTGAGCTTGAAGAACTTGGAATAGTGACCCAACCAAAAATTCAATTAACAGGAGAACTTGATTCGGGACAATTAGGAAAAATACTTCAGAATATGCCATGCATTGCCACTCAAGCATTATCTATAAATGACTTCTCTACCAACTGGACTCTTCATCAATTAGGCTCTCAATTGCATTTTCCGAATGAATTCATGGATTTGAAAAGAGTTCTCCGCCTCAAATTAGTAAACTTACTTCCAGTTCCAAACGGTGATATTCCAATCACTGAAATTTTAGAATTCAAACACCAACGAGCCGATGAGCTAAACGCCCTCCACTCACGAATAGATGATATCTACATAGAAGCGCTTGCAAACCCTGACCAAATATTGGGGGGCAACAGAGCAATTCATGCTTTTACCCAAGATGTGAAAAACTTAAATGAAGTATCTGAGGAAAAATGGTTCGACCTTTCAAGGTATAACTTTTCAGTTGATTTTAATTTTGATGCCGAGAATGTCCAGATTGGAGTAGTAAGAGGTGGAGCCTTCGACGCATTAACTGGGGGCTTTACTTTTCCATTTGGTGCAATAGTAGGTGGTGCTCAAGCCTGCTTTAATATTCAAGCATCCAGAAAGTTCACATTTAACAATACTGTAAACAGTACAAAATTAGCTTTTCTTTCCGATGCTGATACTGAAGGTATAATCTAGAATGAGATTGCGATCAGAGGAGCCAGATACACTTGATTTCGTAGAAAAAGAATCAAAGGGGTCAGATACACCTGATTCTCTTAAAAGAAAAAGACTTCTATAACTCCGTAAAACCTATCACCCGCCTTGCTCTCTTTAGTTCAGCCTCAAGCGCCGGGTTATTAGTTGATGGGGGGATCTATCGTTCGCTGTCGCTCTCTACTTGAGCTCCCCCCCGTGCTCGCGCACTCCCCCCTCGATGCGCTTAGGCTCCGCGAAAAAGTTCGCGAGGGTCAGTCGACCCTAGTATTGGATCATAATTGGGTACTTTGGGGTTACTCCCCCCTAAAGCTCCTGATAAAGCTGAATGTAGTTTCCGCAGGTATCATCAAAGGTGGCGTATTTTGCGCCTTCCATTTCTTGGGGGGGTGATTTGAATTTTACGCCTGCGGCGGTGAGCTTCACATATTCATCTTCGATGTCATCAACGGATAAGGCGGATTGCGGGATGCCTTTTTCGTAGAGGTCGGCGTAGAATATTCTTGCGCTGTCCAAGGCGTCTGGTTCCAGCAGCAGTTCAACTTCATCATCCGCGTGGCCGACGGTTAACCAGCTATATTCACCCATGGGGATGTCTTTTTTAACGATGAAACCCAATTTTTCGGTGTAAAATTTATGTGCTTTTGCTTGGTCATTAACGACGATGCTGTGCATTTTAACTCTGATCATGATGTGGTCCTCTTTTAGTTTTAGCCTCAGGCGCCGGCGCTAGGCGCTTAGGCTTACGGCACAGTGGCGCCGGATGTTGTTGCTGGATCGTCCCGAATTATGAAGGTTTATCGGTAAATCGGAATGAGCATGTGCCTAGGTTTGGTTTATTTTATTTTGGGAGAATTTCAATAAGTAATTTTTGGGGAGTATTTATTGGCAATCCCCTCCTGGTCATCCTCGCGTAGGCGGGGATCCATTTCTATACTTTGAAGATCTTTCCATTTTATGATGGATCCCCGCGTTCGCGAGGATGACGTTAAGGTCTTGGCCCTAGTAGACCTTATTGATCATGTCCCTAAACCTCTGGGCTTCTTTTTCGTTTTTATATCCGCCTAGGCCTTCTTCGTATATTTTTACCAGTAATCTTATGGCGCCGCTGTGGCCGGG
>JABIPV010000240.1 GCA_018699075.1 Kordiimonadaceae bacterium
ATTCGTGTCGCAATTAACGGTTTTGGTCGTATTGGCCGCCTCGCCCTTCGTGGAATTTATGAAAGTGGTCGTAAAGACATCAAAGTCGTCGCCATTAATGACCTTGGTGATGTTGAAATGAACGCTTACCTTCTTAAACGTGACAGTGTTCATGGCCCGTTTCCCTTTGCCGTAAGCGTAGATGGCAGTAATATACAAATCGGTGATGATAAAATCGCCGTTTCGGCTGAACGCAACCCTGCGGACCTTCCGTGGGCGGAACTTGATGTTGATATTGTTTATGAATGTACGGGCTTCTTCGCTGATAAAGATAAAGCCTCTGCACATTTAGATGCGGGTGCGAAAAAAGTACTTATTTCTGCACCTGCTTCAGGCGTAAGCAAAACGATCGTTTATGGTGTAAATCACGAAACACTTGAAGCAGGCGATAAAGTCGTTTCAAACGCATCTTGTACAACAAACTGTCTTGCACCAGTAGCACAAGTTCTTAACGACGCCGTAGGCCTTGAAAAAGGTATCATGACAACGGTTCACGCCTATACAGGTGACCAACGCGTTCTTGATACGCTTCATTCTGATCCACGCCGTGCTCGCGCATGTGGTCTTAGCATGATCCCAACATCAACGGGTGCTGCGCGCGCCGTTGGTCTTGTACTTCCTGAACTTGCCGGTAAGCTTGACGGCACATCAGTTCGTGTCCCAACACCTAACGTGTCCATGGTTGATCTTACATTTGTTGCGAAACGTGACACAACAGTTGATGAGATTAATGCCGCGATTAAAGAAGCCGCAGAAGGCCGTCTTAAAAATGTACTTGCTTATGTTAATGAGCCGGTTGTTTCTATCGACTTTAATCATGATGATCACAGTTCAAGCTTTGACGGGTCACAAACATCTGTAATGGGTGGCAATTTGGTCCGTATTCTTACTTGGTATGATAACGAGTGGGGCTTTGCCAACCGTATGTCTGATACTGCTAAAGTAATGTACGATCTAGGTTAATGACTACTTTTAAAAACATACAAAGTTTGGGCGCGCTTGCAGGCAAACGCGTCCTTCTTCGTGCTGACCTCAACGTTCCTATGAAAGTTGATGATGACGGCAATCGCATTGTCACAGATGATACACGCATTCAATCTGTTACCCCAACCATTTTAGCACTTGCCGAACAAGGCGCACGCGTACTTGTTTTATCCCATTTCGGTCGCCCGAAGGGTGAACGCAATCTGGATATGACGCTCGAACCACTTGGTCAACATCTTGCAGATGCCACAAAGCTTCCCGTTTCATATATTGATGACTGCATTGGTGAAGAAGTCCTTGATGTGATTGATGCAATGGAAGATGGAGCCGTGCTTCTTCTTGAAAATGTACGTTTTTATGCAGAAGAAACACGCAATGATCCTGATTTCGCCGCTGCACTTGCGGACAATGCTGACTTTTACGTCAATGATGCCTTCTCCTGTTGTCACCGCGCCCACGCGTCAACCGTTGGTATTGCTGAAATTTTGCCAAGTGCCGCAGGCCTTGCACTTGAAAAAGAGCTCGTCGCCCTTGAAGGCGCCCTCGGAAATCCCGTTCGTCCCGTTGCGGCGGTCGTAGGTGGTGCAAAAGTATCAACCAAACTTGACGTTCTAACTAATTTGGTTGCTAAAGTTGATCATTTGATCATCGGTGGCGGCATGGCCAATACATTTCTTGCCGCACAGGGCATTGATGTCGGTGCGTCGCTCTGCGAACATGACCTGGCGGAAACAGCCATTAATATTTTAAAAAACGCGGCAGATAATAATTGTAAAATTCATCTCCCAAGTGATGTGGTGGTTGCTAAAGAATTTAAAGCAAACACCGCAAACCAGATCATTTCTATAAATAATGTCGCAAAAGACGACATGATTTTGGATGTGGGTCCTGCATCAGTAACCGCCGTAGAAGCGGATTTAAAGGACTGTAAAACATTAATCTGGAATGGCCCAATGGGTGCTTTCGAAATTGAACCTTTTGACGCTGCAACTGTGAGCCTTGCCAAAGCTGCAGGTGCGCTTACCGAAGCTGGATCACTTATTTCAGTTGCCGGTGGTGGAGATACGGTCGCGGCCTTAAAACATGCAGGTGTCGCAGACAAATTCACCCATATATCAACAGCAGGCGGCGCCTTCCTAGAATGGATGGAAGGCAAAAAGCTCCCCGGCGTTGAAATATTACTGGCCGAGTAACAAAGACTTTTGCAAAAAAGCCGAGCTTTTTAAAATTTACTCGGTTTTTTTGTGCCCGAAAGACATAAATTTGAGCGGTTACTTAGGATGGTGATCTCAAATGGTCAACCCAACATTTTACTCTAATATACAAATAGAGAGAGAGTGATTGAATTAGACAACCTTCAGGGTAATTAATTTATAAATTTAGGCTTTATTGATTAGGATCAAACATTTCTAAACCGTTATTTTCTATTATATAGTTATAGAAAAACAAAAGGAAATATAATGAGCCATACACCCCATGAACTACGTGAAGATTTTCCGGAATTTTCCGATAAAATTCACGAATTAAAGATTAGCAATAACCACTTTGCAAGGTTAGCTACAGAATATCATGAAGTGAATAGGGAACTACACCGTATTGAAATTGGTGAAGAGCATGTTTCACAATTTAATGAAGAAAATATGCGTAAAAAAAGAATGACACTTAAAGACGAAATCTATGCTTTATTAAAAGCATCTTAATCTTCTGATAGTGAGGTGAAACCTATCTCACCTTTGGCAGCATTAAAAAGTATTTAACAAGCAGGGAATATTCATTTATATCTGTTTATATCGCTTCAATTTGGAATTATTAATAGCAACAATGTGGTGATACCACGGAAAATATATGCCGCAGTTTTATAAAACCTTAGTTGATGCTTTAAGAGACCTTGTCCCGATAGTTGGCGTTGTTCTCTTTTTCCAACTTATTGTTCTACAACAACCATTTCCTGAGCCAATGAAAATAATGGGTGGAATGGCTGCTGTTGTTGTTGGCCTTGCGCTTTTTATTCAGGGGTTGGAGCTTAGCCTGTTTCCACTTGGTGAAAATATGGCTGGTGCTTTGGTGCGTAAAGGCAGCGTTCCTTGGTTGATAATTTTTTCATTCGCCCTTGGCTTTGGTACCACAATAGCTGAACCCGCCCTTATTGCCGTTAGTCAAGAAGCTGCGAGAATAACAGCTAATGCTGGTATGATTGACGTAACTGAAGAAGCTCAAAACTCATACGCCTTTGGGTTACGAATGACTGTTGCGGTTTCAGTTGGTTTTGCTATTATTACGGGAGTTCTCAGAATTATTAAAGGGTGGCCGCTGCAATATATTATTATTGGCGGATACCTGATGATTGTAGTGCTTACTCAATTCGCACCAGATAGTATTATTGGTGTCGCATATGATAGTGGTGGGGTGACCACGTCTACTATTACTGTGCCGCTTGTAACCGCGCTTGGCATCGGATTATCAACTGTTATTAAAGGACGCAATCCGATGATAGATGGATTTGGACTTATTGCTCTAGCAAGCCTTTTCCCTATCGCGTTTGTCCTGCTCTATGGGATTATTATTTAATGGTAGATCTAATTGAAAAAATCGTCATGACTTTTTTCACCACCGTGCGGGATGTGGCCCCTATCGGCGTTTTATTAATTTTTTTCAAACCTTTGTTTTAAAAACGCCCGTTCCAAACCTAAAAAAAGTAATCGTTGGTTTTGTTTATGTCATTTCAGGGCTCGCCTTATTTTTAATCGGGTTAGAACAAGCTTTATTCCCACTTGGGGATCTTATGGCGAAACAGTTGACTGATCCTGATTTCATCACGGGAGGGACAGGAGTCCCCGGTCAAATCATTGAATGGTGGCAATATTATTGGGTTTATATATTTGCGGCAGCTATCGGCTTTTCAACCACCGTGGCAGAACCATCATTAATTGCTGTTGCCATTAAGGCAAATGAAACATCAGGTGGCGCATTAAAGCCTTGGGGGTTACGTATTGCTGTTGCAATTGGTGTTGCCGTAGCAATTTCCCTTGGCGCGTTTAGAATTGTGACAGGTACATCATTGGCTTATTATATGATGGTAGGGTACCTTATCGTAATTATTCAAACTGTATTCGCACCTAAAATGATTGTCCCGCTTGCCTATGATAGTGGAGGAGTTACCACGTCAACGGTAACTGTACCACTTGTGACAGCATTAGGGCTCGGGTTGGCGTCGACGGTACCAGGGCGCAGCCCACTGGTGGACGGGTTTGGATTAATTGCACTGGCCAGTCTGTTTCCAATGATAACAGTTATGGGCTATGCCCAAATTTCAAATTATATTCAATCACGTAAGGAAAGGAACGCACAATGAAATTTAAATTAATTGTCGCAATGGTCGCTGATGACAAAACAGATAAGGTCATATCCACAGCACGAGAACTAGGAGCAACCGGCGCAACGGTTATTACCAGTGCGCGCGGTGAAGGTTTGGCACCGCCAAAGAGCTTCTTTGGAGTGACGGTAGAAGGTCAAGTTGATGTTGCCCTATTCATTGTCGAAGAACACATGAGTAAAACAATTTTAGAAGCAATCTCAGAGGTTAGTAATTTTAAAGGTTCGCACGGCGCAGGAGTTGCTTTGCAATTAGATATTGAGGATGTTGTTGGACTGGAAAGCCAGCTTTCTACTATTCAGGATGAAATCGAGGAACAGCTATGACTGAAATTAAACACGAAACCGTAAAAGACGTTATGTCAGAAAATTTAATAATGATTGATGGTTTAACAACAATTTCAAATGCGTTGAATATAATGAGAAAGAATGAAATCAGTTCACTTGTTATTAATCGCAGAAATGAAAGCGATGAATACGGCCTGCTCACGGCTAAGGATATTGCAAGTAATGTTGTTGTCCCTGATAAGTCACCAGAACGGATAAGCGCATATCAGGTAATGCAAAAACCAGTGCTCTCCATTAGAGCCAATATGAATATCCGTTATGCCATTCGCCTGTTATTGAAATTTGATGTTTTTCGCGCACTTGTTATTGAAAATGACGAAGCAATCGGAATTGTGACTTTGGAAGAAATGCTTTTACAGTATACCGAGATAAAGTAATTACAAAAAAAGCCGGGCTATTTCTAGTCCGGCTTTTCATTTTGTTGTTTATAAAACTTACTTACTTCATAATCGCAGTCGCCTCATCAAGTTTGCCGGCATAGTTATTTAAAACTTCAGCAAGTTTGGCCATTTGTTCTTGAGTTTCTGCCCATTTGGCTTCTTCGATGCCTTCGCGAACACCCGGAAGAGTTTTAACGCCGTAACCGGTATAATAACCCGGAGCATATACATGATGGCGGTACCACGGACGACGTGGCAATCCTTCTTTACGGATAAGCTGTGCTTCGACCTGATACATAATCATATCTAGCTTGTTGGTATCACGCTTGTTCAGTTTATAACCTTCCATTGACATTTTCTTGTATGCTGCATCAAAAGCCATAGCAGAAGCTTTCAATTTACTGACAGAATTTTGCATTGGTGACAAATTAATATATGGCACTTCCACCTTTAATTCAGGAACAAAATAACCTTCGCGAATAACAGAATAACCTTCACGAATATTAGCAGCCGCTTTATAATGACCTTCATTCACGAGCATATTATGGCGCAAAGTATCTTTGCGTGATGTTTCCATGGCAGACACCATTTCATCTGCATATTCCGACACCGTACGGGCCATATTACCCATTTGGAACGGAAGTACATCCGCATTGGCAAGTCGTGTGACCACACGTCCCGTTACTTCACCCAGGGCTTTAGTATAATGAAGGCCCGGATCACGGAATTCTGTGTAATAATGATAGCTGTCATAATTTGTATGGTAAGAACCACCACCAAATTCACCACCATAACCAATATTCATTGAAGCAATTCCCAAATGTTGGAAGAAGCCTGAATAATCAGAACCACTGCCAAGCGCGCTTAAGTAATAATGACTTGATTTTTCAGCACGTGAGCGCGTCATCGGATTATTGGACATAAGATTACGAGACTGAACCCGTTCCGCTGAACTCATGCCTTGGATCGGATCTTTTACATCATGTGCAATCTGGTCAAAGAAGCTCTCTAATGTATGTGAGCCACCTGCGCCCAAGAAACCAGCACCGTTACCGTCCGTATTAATATAAGCAACAAGTTTTTCGCTTAGTTCTTTTGCATTATCTTCGACCCATTCAACAGAACCAATAAGCCCTTGTTCTTCGGACCCCCATGCACCAAATACGATAGTACGTTTTGGTTTATAGCCATTTTTGGCCATTTCCGAAAGAATACGCGCTTCTTCCATTTGAACCACAAGTCCGGAAATTGGGTCAGCCGCGCCGTGAACCCATGCGTCATGATGATTACCACGCATAACCCACTGATCAGGAAATTCTGATCCTTCCATTTTGGCAATGATGTTATAAGTAGGCACAATGTCCCAGTTAAATTCGAGTTTCAAATGAAGCTTCGCTGGTCCAGGTCCCATATGATATGTGATCGGTAAAGCGCCACGCCATCTTGGTGGTGCCACTGGTCCTTCAAGTGCTTGCAAAATCGGCATAGCATCTTTGTAAGATATAGGCAGTGTTGGAATGCCTACAAAAATTTCCACATCTTCAAGAGCAATACGTTTCGCATCCTTTGTTGCACCTACATAAGGTGTTAGTGGGTCACCTGGGCGGGTCGGCAGGTCCATGATAGAGCCACGCTGCGCACCAGTTTCATGTTTCCAAGCACCTTTTGGATACATATCGCCTTGACCATAGCCGTCGTCTTCGGGATCAGAATATATCAGCGCGCCAATTGCACCATATTCTTCAGCCATTTTTGGTTTAATACCACGCCATGAACCGCCATATTTTGAAAGGATAATTTTACCTTTAACATCTACACCACGCCTAGCTAAATCTTCATAATCTTCGCGAAGGCCTTGGTTGACAAAAACGACTTCCGCCGTAACTTCACCGTCTGGTGAGAATGAATGATAGACAGGCAAGCGCTCATCTTGATCCGAAGTTGGATCACCATCAACGGCATCTTCATCAAGTGATGCTGTAAATTTAGTCGGGGCAATCATTTCAAGCAGACGAACTTTTGGCGTCGGCATTAGAATATCGTAAGATACGATTTCAGTATCGTAGCCCCAACTTTTATATTTTTCGGCGATAAATTCTGCGACTTCCTTATCAAAAGGCTGGCCGGTTGCATGGGGACGGGAAGTCATAAACTTCATCCAGTCATCCATGTTTTGCACGTTTATTTGCGCATCGAATTCTTTCTCAAGTGCATATTGTTTATCGCTGTTTTCTTTTGTAAATCCGCGAATAGTATCCGCTGCATTTGTTGCCATCGTCGTCGCCGCAAAAAAAGCAGTCGTTACTAATAATTTAGATAATCCCATTAAAGAGCTCTCCCGTTATATTTTAACTTTTTTGAACGAAATGAGCCTATGAGAATTTGTCTTTGAATGCAAGCAAAGCAAAAAAAATAAAAGGCCGGATTATCCATCCGGCCTTTTAAATAAATTATAGTGTAAAAAAGACTATTTATTAATCGTCGTCTTCTTCTTCAAGCGATACGGGCACATGGGCATATTGACCACGGCGATAAATCGACAGAAGCACAACGGAACGTCCTGCTGTACGCAAATCTTCGATTTGTGCTTTAACTTCATCAACTGAAGACACTTCACGTTGAGTTACTTCGACAATAACATCACCGCGCCTTATTCCTCGAAGACCTTCTCTACCTGTATCATAATCAACAGCAGTGACGAGTACGCCTTTAATATCGTCTTCAATTTCAAGCTCTGCGCGGGCTTCATCATCAAGCTCTGCAAGGCTAAGATCAAGAATAGTTTCCTGCTTCTGTTCTTCAGCTTCTTTTTCAGCTTCTTCAACAGGATCGCTCTCATCAAGTTCATCAATTGAAATTTCAAGCGTTACACGTTCGCCTTTTCTTAATACGACCATATCAACAGTGCTGCCAATTTTTGTATTGGCTACTATAGATGTCAGATCACGTACTTCTTTAATTTCAGCACCATCAAATTCGACAATAATATCACCAAACTCAACGCCCGCTTTTTCAGAAGGACTATCGTCTTCTACGCTATTTACCATGGCACCGACGGCTTCATCCATGCCTAAGCTTTCGGCAATATCATCGCTAACGCCGCTAATGCGTACACCGATACGTCCGCGTTTAGTGCGACCAAATTCACGTAAATCAGCAATAATTCTCTCGGCTTGTGATGACGGAATGGCAAAACCAACACCAACATTACCACCTGTTGGTGAATAAATGGCCGTGTTAATGCCGATCACTTCACCGTCCATATTAAACATAGGGCCACCGCTATTACCACGGTTAATAGACGCATCTGTTTGCAAATAATGATCGTAAGGACCTGAGCCGATGTTACGGTTACTTGCGGAAATAATCCCAGCAGTCACAGAGGAACCAATACCAAAAGGATTTCCGATGGCAAGAACCCAATCACCAATACGTGATTTTGTATCGTCACCAAATTTTACCGCTGTTAATTTCTCATCTGTAGTCACTTTTAGAACCGCAATATCGACTTTATCGTCGCTGCCGATCACTTCTGCTTCTAGTTCTGTACCATCCTGAAGTTTAATTGATACTTCATCAGCATCTTTAATAACGTGATGGTTTGTAATGATAATGCCTGTTTCATCAATGATGAAACCACTACCCAATGATCTTCTTTGTCGTGTGCGTGGACGACTTGGTGTACTATCGTCGTTATTATCACTTTCAGCACCGGGAGGAGCAAACCTTTTGAAAAACTCTTCAAATGGTGAACCGGGTGGAAAACCACCCCCGCCGCCTCTTCTGCTCTGATCTACTTTAATATTTTGTGTTGTATAAACGTTCACCACGGAAGGTAAAAGTTTCTCTGAAAGATCTGCAAAACTCTCCGGGGCTCCTTGCGCATTCGTAACTGACGGCACTGCAATCATATAAAATATAACCACAAAGACACTGGATAATCTTTTACTTATATTCATCATTTTAATTCCTGATAACTTAATTTCTATAAATTGTATACTATTGTTGTTTTCATTTTATGACCAAATATGACCAAATTACGGTTATGATACGTTCTTAAGCATATAAAACCTTCATTTTATCAAATAAATTATCACTACCCCAATTAATAAGGCACAAAGACCTGTGGTTCTTATGCTGTTTTCAGATTGCGTAAGAACCACAGAAATCATGTTTTTCATGGCCTTTGGAAAGAGGGCATATAATAAACCCTCAATCACAAATACCAGCCCAATGGCAATGATTACTTCTTCCATATAAACTTATTGCTTACCATCCATGCTGCCGAAATACCTGAAAAATTCGCTGTCTGGTGATAATACCATTGAAGTATCGCCATTTTTCATAGACTGTTTATATGCTTCCATTGAACGATAAAATGCATAAAATTCAGCATCCTTATTAAAAGCATCCGCATAAGTTTTTGCCGCGACAGCATCGCCTTCACCACGAAGCTTTTCAGAATCGCGTGTGGCTTCGGCCAGTATAACTGTCCGGTCACGTTCCGCTTTTGATGTAATACGAAGCGCTTCTTCGTTACCGCGAGCACGTGTTTCACGGGCCACTTGGTTACGGTCAGCAATCATACTATCAAAAATCGGTTTACTGTTTTCTTCAGGAAGATCTGTACGTTTAATACGAAGATCGACAATTTCAATACCAAGGTCCGTCGCTTCCTGCTTAACCGCATCACGAATGCTTTGAATTAATTCACCGCGTTCACCACTTAATGATTTTTGCAGTTCCTGAACACCAAACACTTTACGTAAGTTTGAATTGGTAATGATAGAAAGTCTGTTTTCTGCACCAAGTTCATTGCGAACAGCTTGATACACTTTCAGAGGGTCATCAATGCGAAATTCGGTAAAAGCATCTACAATCATACGTTTCTGATCAGATGTAATCACAATAATTTCCGGCATATCCAAAAGACGCACACGACGGTCAAAGTAAATTACATCTTGAATAAGGGGAATTTTAAAATGAATTCCGGCGTCCTTTACTGTATTTTTCCATTCACCGAACTCTAGAATAATGGCTTGGTTGGTTTCTTTTACTTGGTAGGTTGCTGAGCCAAAAAGCATCAGGCCGCCACCAAGGATAATAAGTGCAATTATAGCTTTCATATTTTTCATGGCTTTTTCCTACTGATTATTTCTTTTGTTAAGTTCTGGTAGCGGAAGGTAAGGCACAACACCTGCCCCTTGGCTATCGATCATCACTTTATCTGTACCCGTGAGCACTTGCTGCATGGTGTCAAGGTATAGGCGTCGACGCGTCACATCTTTCGCTTTTGTATATTCACCTAAGATCGCTTCAAATCGTGATGCTTCACCTTCGGCTTCCGCGATTACTTTTTGCTTATAACCTTCGGCTTCTTGTAACATACGCGCTGCTTGTCCACGTGCATCAGGTACAATTCTATTTTGTTCTAATTTGGCAAGACTGATAGTTTTATCCCGATCAGCCTCTGCTTTTTGAACATCATTGAAAGCATCAGAAATTTCAGCAGGCGGACGGACGTCTTCCATTTTCACCTGGGTGATCTGGATACCGGCTTCATAACGGTTAAGCAAATCTTGAGTGATTTGCATCACTTCAAGTTCGATACCGTTTTTGTTATTGGTCATAACACTCTGAACATCAGTTTTCGCAACCACTTCACGCATGGCACTTTCCGCGATTGATTTAACCGTCAGCTCTCTATCGCGAAGATTAAATTGATATCGAGCAGGATCATTAATTTTCCACATCACAGAAAATGGTGCATCAACAATATTTTCATCACCCGTTAGCATTATGCTTTCTTCATTCCTGGATGAAATTCTGTCACCACCAAGATTACGATAGCCAATTTCTATAGAATTAATTTGGGTAACTTTAACTTTGATTAGTTTCTCAAATGGAGTTGGTAGATGGTAATGTAGACCAGGAGCTGTTACTCGGCTAAATTTTCCAAAAAGTAAAACTACACCTTCTTCTTCAGGTTGGATTGTAAAAAATCCAGTAGAGAAATACAGCGCTATAACAATTAAAATTATACTAAAAATTGATTTTGGACTATTTGGTGTTTGACCACCTTTGCCTCCAGAAAAATTCTTCTTATATTTATTTAGAAGTTTTTCGATTTCAAGGACATTATTTGATGCGGATCCTTTTGTAGATTTTCCACCACTACTGCCATTGCCGCTGTTATTATCGCCCCACGGATTATCCGTAAAATTTGCTAAAGATTTTAACATTTATTTATTTAATTAACTTATTAAATTATTTAGTATTTACGAGCTTCTTATGTTTTAAGATACTTGAGATTTACAATACCAGATCACTAAAGCCCAAAAACTTTACTTTTCAAGTGTCTTTTTCGAAAGATTGGTATTTTTGAAATTGTTCTAGCAAATGCTTCTTACTTATTTTTAAATATTTTTGAGTTGAGCTAATTGACTCGTGACCTAGTAGACTTTGGACTTGACGGAGATTAGCATCGTTTTCAAGTAAGTGAGTAGCAAAACTATGCC
>JABIPV010000170.1 GCA_018699075.1 Kordiimonadaceae bacterium
TTTATCATCGGCCGCCTCCTTTATTTAAGAGGATATGTGGCGGACCCAAAAACACGCGGCATTGGATTTATTTTAAGCCTGCTGCCTTCATTGATATTGGTCATTGGCGGATTAATTGGTGCTGCTATGAACCTGATGTAGTCTGATTAGGGCCACGTACCCATACGGCACTATCATGATATATAACACCACCTGATGGGGCGGCAACTTCGGCACTGACCAGTTGGTTTATGCCTTTGCCGCCTTTATGGGCATCAAAACCCCATATGCCTTCTGCGATCACGACATTTCGTTGAGCACCTTCAAATAACTTCGCGCTAAGTTCAATTTCGCCTAACTGGTTACCGATCCAAACAGGATCATCATCGGCAATATTTTTGTCGCTTGCATCCTCTGGATGAATAAGCAAGAGCGGTTTTTTCTCTTTCTTTTGCGACGTAACAGTATTGTTAAAAGACGTATTTAAGAAATTACGAGCAGGCGGTGTCATTAATCGGAACGGGTGATCTTCATCTCTATCATCTGTGGCATCCCAATGGTCAGGCAGGGCAGGGAGTTCGTGACCCCTTTCTCCCATAGCTTGCCAATCCGGTTTAAAGCGAAATTTTTTATCCGGCCATGCAAATCCTGAAATAAAGTGATGGTCGTCAAAGTCCTGAATGCAATCAAACCAATGTTCCTTGGTTAAAGTATCAAGATCAGGGTGGTTAGATACTTTCAAAGTTTCATCAATGATTTGATTGGCGGTCATGTCAAAACCCCGGTGTTTTGCTCCTAATCTTTTAGCGAGCGCGCATATAACTTCATGATTTGGTTTAGAATTGCCGACGGGTTCAATAATTTTTGGCCCTAAACTGATATGGATATTACCGCTTCCTGTATAAATATCATCATGTTCCACAAAGGTGGTCGCAGGAAGAACAATATCGGCCATTCGCGCTGTTTCCGTCATAAATTGTTCGTGGACACAGACAAATAAATCTTCGCGAGAAAAACCCTGATGTACTTTGTTTTGGTCGGGGGCAATGACCATGGGGTTTGTTCCTTGAATAATCATTGCTGTTACAGGTGGGCCGTCGCCTAAATCTTGCGTATCCCCTGTTAGAGCCGCACCAATTCTTGAATGATCCATAGAGCGAACGCCGTCTTTCTGATTTTCCAGGCCAGCGATTAGGGTATTGTCCAAATGATAAATGGCATTATTACTATAAAGAATTCCAGCGCTTGGCGTTGGCCATTTTCCGGTAACGACAGGAAGGCAAGAAACGGCATGTACATTAACGGCACCATTACGACAACGCGATAGCCCATAGCCTAAACGAATGAATGCACGTTCAGTTTTGCAATATAGCCGTGCGAAATCCTCAATATTCTTGACCGAAAGCCCGGTAATCTGGGCAGCCCATTCTGGACTTCTTGATTGTAAATGCGTCTCTAATTCTTCGGGTACGTCCGCATATTGTTTCATGTAATCCCGGTCCGCATATCCATCTCTAAAAGCAATATGCATTATTGCGCAGGCCAGTGCTCCATCAGTGCCGGGATTAAGGCATATATGCATATCTGCCATTTTAGCGGTGGGATTTTTATAGGGATCAACGACAATTACTTTGGCCCCTCTGGATTTTTTGGCCTTGGCCACATGTGTCATGACATTAACTTGTGTGGAGACGGCGTTGGTGCCCCAAATAACGATCAAATCAGCCTCTGCCATTTCACGGGGGTCTGGTCCGAGCTTTGTGCCTGCTCCGGCATGCCAGCCGGCATCAACAATACCGCCACATGTTGTGGACCGCATTAAAGAATAACCCATTTCATGGCGTAGACGTTCCATGCTGCCACTTTGAACCTTGCCCATGGTGCCGCCGTAACTATAGGGCCAAACTGTTTCAGGGCCATGCTTTTGGGTTGCATCAATGAAAGCTTGTGCTGTTATGTCTAGCGCTTCGTCCCAAGAAATTTCTTCAAACTGGCCCGAACCTTTTGGCCCTGTGCGTTTTAAGGGGACCGTCAATCTTTTTTCACTATGTGTACGTTCAGAGTAGCGGGCAACTTTGGCGCATATTACACCGTCGGTGTATGTATTTTCCGCAGCACCATGAACGCGACCAATAGTATCTTCATCAATTTTTTCCACCACAAGAGAACACGTGGACGGACAATCGTGCGGGCAGGCCGAATGAAGTAATTCTGGGGTCGATGTCACATTATTATCCTATAATTAAATTCTTATCATGGCTATTATTTTTCAAGTCCTAGAACATCAAACATATCATATAGACCTGGTTTTTTACCATGGACCCAAAGGGCTGCTTTTACGGCGCCGCGGGCGAAGATTGCACGGTCACCGGCTTTATGAGTAAGTTCAATTCTTTCGTCATCTGCATTGAAGCTGACAGTATGTTCACCGGCTACATTTCCGCCACGAAGTGATGCAAATCCGATATTTCCTTTTTTACGTTTTTCTGTAATGCCATCTCTGGCTCTATCCATAATATCAGCAAGAGGTTTTCCACGACCAGCTGCGGCTTCTTTGCCAAGGCTTAATGCTGTACCGGAAGGAGCGTCGACTTTATCGCGGTGGTGCATTTCAATTATTTCGATATCAAAATCTTCTTCCAGAATACTGGCCGTTTTACGCGTTAGATAAAAAAGTAAATTTACACCAGCTGAAAAATTGGATGCATAAACAATTGAATTTGAATTTGCTGATTTTTGCAGTGTTTCTTCGTCTTGTTGGTCAAGGCCTGTGGTACCAATGACCAATGATGTCTTGTGTTTTTCAGCTAATGCTGCATGTAATATTGTTGCAGTAGGACATGTAAAATCAAGCACTACATCCGCAGTTTTGATAAGTTCTTCTGCATCATGAGTAATTTTTATATTGGTTTCTACACCAGTCCCCGGGTGTTTCATGAGCTGACCAATTTGATCATTATTGGACATTTCACTGCCACCGATAAGAGCGGCATTTTCGTGATCAATCACCGCCGCAGTCAATGCTTGTCCCATTCGGCCAAGGCATCCTATAATTCCAATTTTAATTTGTGACATATGGGTTCGCTCCGGATAATTATTAGAATAAATAGTAGAGGTTTTTCCTTAAATATCAAATTGATTATGGAGCTATTCACTATTTTGCTATAGTTTAGCCAATTAATTTGAAAACGATCTTTTTGGAATGCTAAATGCTCATCATTATTGCCATTTTTTTTGCTCTTGCTGTCATTGTAAGAAGCTATATATATGTGGATAATAATGAAATTATGGGAAAAGATATTTTTAAGGCAGCAATTCCATCTGTTGTGGCCCTTGGCTGCATAATTTACAGAGAGACCTATTTTGCTTTACCTGATGAAACGACTGTGAGTATGCAGTTTATTTATTACCGTCAGTATCTGCTCTGGGGGTTTATTGCTTTAATGGCATATATAGTACGTTTTATGATTTATGGCTCTGTTTATTGTTATCGTCGTCGTTCCTAGATGTAGTTGCCTCAGATGTAGCTTTATCTTCTTTTAAATTGTTCTCTTCTTCAATATCATCTTCTTCGAATAAAGCGCGGTATGTCGCGCCATCAAGGTCGTCATATTGACCCCTATTGATGGTCCACATAAATGCCACTAAGCCAATAAGGCCTAAGAATAAAGCGGCAGGTATTAGATAAACTAGCCCATCCATTTTTTAAGGAATCTTTCTAATAAGTCTTATGCATTGTTGCTACTGTATAGTTTTTCAAAATTTAGTCTAAGGGCATTACTGGTCACAACAATTGAAGACAGTGACATGGCAATAGCTGCAATAAGCGGCGTAAGCATACCGGCAGCTGCAAATGGTACGGCTACTACATTATATATTGCCGCAAGAGCAAAGTTTGAAAAAACAAGTTTTCTGCTTTGAACGGAAATTTGATAAGCCCTCACAATGCTTTCCAGTTTTTGTGATTGGAAAATAAAATCAGCGGCATTTTGGCTGACTTCTGCGGCTGTGGAAGGAGAAATAGAAACATGTGCGGCACTTAACGCCGGAGCATCGTTTAAACCATCACCTACCATCAAAATTTTATCACCATTTTCTTTCATTCTTTCGATGGTCTCAATTTTATCCTGCGGTTTACAGGAATGTTTAAAGTGGCTTAATCCTAGTTCTTCAGCGGCTTCTTCCACCACATCTTTTCGATCACCTGACAATAAAATTACTTTCATTTTTCTACGTATAAACCACTGAACAACATCATGTGCGTCACTACGCATACGATCTTTAAAGCAAAACAGAACAGGTTTTTCGTCCTTAACTTTCATCCATAATTCACTGTATCTGTTATTGGGTAAGTAATTAGCATCTATTCCGCACCATTCTCTATTGCCGAGCCAGACTTCGGTACCATTAACTGTTCCCTCTAATCCCATACCTGGTTCTTCGCGAATTTCACTTTTTGTGGCAATGGTTGGAATATCGCGGTCATGGCAGGCGACAATAAGTGCACGGCACAAAGGATGGCTAGATGATTTGGCAATGCTAGCGGCAATTTCTAGATTAAATTCTGTCACATCTTCGTCGTCACCGTTTGCCAGTTCAGGTTGTCCGAGAGTTAAGGTGCCGGTTTTATCAAATATTACGGTATCTATTTCAGCAAGCCTTTCTAATCCATCAGCAGCTTTTACCAGTACGCCTGATTTGAATAATCTACTTGATGCGACCACTTGTACTACAGGAACAGCTAAACCAAGGGCACAAGGACAGGTTATTATTAAAACTGCTATTGCGTTAATAAGTGAAAGCTCCCAACCTATACTTGAAAAGATAAACCAGCCAAGAAAAGTGGCTGCTGAAAGAATATGAACTAATGGGGCATAAATGCTTGCAGCTCTATCGGCAAGTTTGACATATTTGGCCCGACCCTGTTCCGCCGTTTCCATCAATTCGATTATTTCATCAAGTAATGTCTCGCCAGTGGTCGCAGTGATTTCAATATTTAAAGTTCCATTGATATTTATGGTTCCGGCATAAACTTCAGATCCTTTTTCAGCTTTTACAGGAATGGTTTCTCCTGTGACAATACTTGTATCAATATCTGAAGTTCCGCTTAATACGGTACCATCAACAGGTATTTTACCCCCTGGAATCACTTGTATAGTTTGCCCAGGAGTGAGCATTTCTATTGCTACTTCTTCTGTTAAACCATCGTCATGTATTAGTGTGGCTTTCGAAACTTTATAGCTCATTAAGTTTTGTGCAACACCGCGAGCATGACTGCGCATCTTTTGATCTAGGTAACGTCCGATCAGTAAGAAAAATAACAACATAACAGCCGCATCATAATAAGTTTCGTCACTTTGCAGGTATGTTTGAAATAAGCTCATGCAACAAGTGAGAATGACAGCGAGTGATATTGGAACATCCATATTAAGCCGCTTGCCCTTAAGGGCACTCCATGCGGAACTATAAAATGGAATGCCTGCATAAGCAGCAGCAGGTAATGCGATAAGAGCAGAAACCCAATGCATCATGCTTCGTGTGCTCTCATTCATATCGCTGCCTCCCCAAACAGCAACAGATAATAACATTATATTTGCGGCAGCAAATCCTGATACAGCCATGGCGCGTAATAATGATTTGCTAGCCTTGTCCGCTTGTAGTGAAATATCATTATTGTTAAAAGGAAAAGCCCTAAAACCAATTTTATCAAGTGCAGAAATTATCTCATCAGAATTTTGAAGTGAGTGATCAACGCCTTGTTGCCATTCCACCGCTAATCTTTGAGTGCTTAAATTGACACGGGCATTTTTAATTTTTTCATTATCCCCTAACGTGCCTTCTATTTCACGAATACATTTGGGACAATGAAGTCCTTCAACAACAAAATGTTCAATTTTGAACATTTTTTGTGATGTATCTTGCATGTGATGTCCTTACTTAACTAATAACCGATCTTCGTACTTATATGTAATGCCATTTTGTGCATTAACTACAACCAGTACATCCCATTGCCCAATTAAAGGCAATTTAATCGGTGAACCATACACGCCATTTCCTAAATGAGAAAGAGTAACTTTTTGATCAAACCCTTCTTGTACAGCTCTTACGAAATGAGTCTCAACGCTAATTGGAGGTAAGCTTTCAATTGGGCGAGTTAAATTTAATTCAAATCGATCAATAGTTTTCATAGGTTTATTGAAAATATCTATATGCCAACCGGATGCTTGCTGTTGTTTTGCATTGTGTATTTCTTGGTTATAATTTAAGCCCTTAACATATGAGTTTTCAGTTTTTAGACCTGTCCACGTATTTAAAGCAAAATAGGTCATAATGCCATTAGCGGTAAAAATAACCATAAAAAATCCTACAAACCAAATTAATATTCTTCTGCCAGTATATGGCTTAACTTTACTTGTCATAACTTAGGTCCTTTAAACGATGTGGATTGAATGTCATTCGTATCGCTACCAATTTGATGAATTTTAAAAGTAATGTCTTTACTATCACTTAAGAGCTCATCACGTGGGATTGAAATATAGATTTTAACTGATCTTAATTTATCTCGTGTTACTGAAATGATCGGGGTTCCTTCATCATTATACTCAGTAATCCCTTCTGCACGGAGTTCAAAAGTGTTGAGACCTTCTATTCCAATTGAATATTTTTGATTTTCAGCCGATTTGTTCATAATTTTTACGGTATATCCGTTTCTGATATCTCCGGAAGATAATTGAACGTAAAGGGGGTTTCTATCTCTTAAAATATTCACATCAATTGTAGATCTGTTTAAAAGGGTAAAAAACATAATTAGCGTTACAACAAATAAAATAAAACTATATATGATTGTCCGGGGGCGAATAATTCGAAATTGGTTTTTTTCTCCAATTTCCCTACGGTCAAAGTTTTTTAAACTATCATAAGCGATTAAACCTTCCGGGCGGCCGACTTTTTTCATGATGCTGTTACAGGCATCAATACAAAGGGAGCACTGGATACATTCGAGTTGTAACCCGTCACGTATATCAATACCCGCAGGGCAAACGACCATACATTGACGGCACGAAACACAGTCTCCGCGACCATCCCACGGGTCATTTTTTTTATGTGGACCCCGTGGTTCCCCTCTGTCATGACGGTACATAACAGCCAGTGTTTCTTCGTCCATCATAACGGCTTGGATACGCGGCCATGGACACATATACGTACAAACCTGTTCCCTGGCAATACCACCAAATACATAGGTGAAAGATGCGAGAAGACTGATCCAAAGATATGCATCAAAAGAAGCGGAATTGCTGATGAGTTGATTAAACAATGTTGGAGCGTCTGAGAAATAAAATACCCATGCCCCACCAGTCATTAAAGCAATAATGATCCATGAAAGATGTTTTGCGATGCGTTTATATAATTTAATTAAACTCCATGGTGCTTTATCTAATCTAATGCGTGCATTGCGTTCTCCTTCAAAGAAACGTTCAACAACCATAAATAAATCAGTCCATATTGTCTGTGGACAGGAATAGCCGCACCACATTCTGCCTGCAGTAGAGGTCACAAGGAATAGGGCAATTCCTCCCATAATCATAAGACCTGTGACATAATAAACTTCTTGAGGCCATATTTCGATTACGAAGAAATAAAAGCGTCGACCAGCTATATCTATAAGAATAGCTTGGTCAGGAATTCCTTCTCCACGGTCCCAACGTAACCAGGGAGCTATGTAATATATGCCTAGAGTAAAAGCCATCATGAACCATTTGATAGTTCTGAACTTACCTTTCACTCTTTGTGGGTGAATCTTTTTTCGTGACGCGTATAGAGGGCGGTCAACTGCTTTGTTTACCGCTTCAACTTGTGCCTGTTTAATGTTTGGTTGAGGCGCATTTGTCACTTCCTCAGACTTGGGAGAGTTGGCATCTTTTTGTTCATTTGCCATGTTATATACCCTGTTTCTGATTTAATTCATGGCTCTTAATACCTCCCAATATCAGAGACATGATCAAATTTATATTGTTAAGCCTATTCACCACCCCCAAGAGTGTGAACATATATAGCGAGACTTTTAATTGTTGCTTCATCTAACCGACCATTCCAAGTCGGCATTACACCTCCACGACTATAGGAAATAATATCGACAATAGAGTCTCTATCTGTAACATAAAGAGAAATAGCATCTGTTAAGTCTGGTGAACCAAACTCTCTTAGCCCTTTACCATCTTCACCGTGGCATGAGGCGCAGTTATCAATGAACATTTCGTGGACAGCGGGTGTTGATTGAATGCTACTATCGGATAGACTTTGCACGTAGGTCGTCAAGTCATCAATTTCTTGGCGACTTAATAATTCGTCTCTTAAGAAGGCAGGCATATCATTTATGCGAGTGTCTTCGTGAACGCCACGAATACCATAATTAATAGTATAGTGAATTTCATCAAGACTACCGCCCCAGATCCAAACATCATCATTCAAATTGGGATAGCCAATAAATCCAGCTGCTCCCGTACCATGACAGGGGGCGCAGTTATCACCAAAAGCAGCTTTCCCACCCGCGAGTGCATATTCAGTTAGGTTAGGGTCACTATTAATAGTAGCTAAGTCAGTTGTTTGAATTTTATCTGCAAAAACACTTCTGTCTTCTGCAATCATTTCAAGTTCCGCTTTGACTACTTCGCGCTGTGTTTTGCCTCCCATACCTTCATAATAGCTATTTATAAGTGGCCATGAAGGATAGTAAATTTGATAGGCAAATGCCCAAATACAACAAACGATTAAGGTATAAACCCACCATCTTGGCATTGGGTTATTTAATTCCTTGATGCCGTCCCATTCATGGCCGGTAGTCTCCACACCACTATATTGATCCACCTCTGAATTTTTTGGCTCATTATTTTTGGTGTCATTATTTTCTGTTGACATGATTAATCCTCATCCAATGCGCGTTTAGCGGCGTCGTCGAATTTTTTTTTATTGGATGGCCATAAAGCGTAACCAATAGCAATAATAAACATAACTACTAGAAAAACGAGTCCCCAGCTTTGTGAAAAACTTGATATTTCTTGAAAAGTCATTGAGTCCTCCTATCTGTTATTTTCTGTTTCATTATAAAGTGAAAAATCAACCAAAGTGCCAAGCATTTGTAAATAAGCAATCAAGGCATCTAGTTCAGTTATTTCATCGGGATTACCATCAAAATCTCTGACCTGTGCAGATGGGTAGCGTTCTATGAAGGCGTCATAATCATCAGAATCTTCGTCTAATTGTGCCTTAAGGTCTGCTACTGCATTTGTAACTTGCTCATCCGAATAAGGTACGCCGATCATTTGGTTTACTTTAAGATCAATATCGATTTTTGAAAACTTTAAGTCAGCTTCAGCTAAGAACGGGTATCCTGGCATAATTGTTTCCGGAACAACAGAACTTGGTTTAATAAGGTGTTCGCGGTGCCATTCATCGGAATATTTATTGCCAACTCTTGCCAAATCTGGGCCATTACGTTTTGAGCCCCATAGTTGGGGATGGTCATACATACTTTCAGCAGCGAGAGAGTAATGACCGTAACGTTCTACTTCATCACGTGTTGAGCGTATCATTTGTGAATGACAATTGGAACAACCTTCACGCATGTAAATACTACGTCCAGCAAGCTCAAGCGGGGTATAGGGGCGCATGCCCTCAACCTTTTCTATTGTATTTTCAAGATAGAAGAGCGGAACGATTTCCACTAGTCCACCAACAGAAATCATTAATACAATTCCGATAAGAAGTATGATGGGGTTTTTCTCTAAAATAGAGTGTTTATCTAATAATTTCATCATTCTACTCCTATTCGCCTAGCGCTTGCGCGGCGATTGCGTTGTCAATGTTTTCTGGTGCTTTTTCATCGGCTGAATGGCCAAGGATTGTACGCCAGAGATTATAACACATCACGAGACCACCTATGATGAACAATAGGCCACCGACGGCTCGAATGATGAAGTAAGGTTGCATCGCTGCCACAGTTTCCACGAATGAATATTCTAGGAATCCGAGGTCAGTATACGCACGCCACATTAGGCCTTGCATAATTCCAGAAACCCACATCGCACAGATGTAAAGCAGGATGCCAACCGTTGAAACCCAGAAATGGATATTGACAAGTTTAAGAGAGTAAAGCCCTTTACGGTTCCATAACCATGGCGTTAAGCAGTAAAGAGCGCCGAAACTAACATAAGCCACCCAACCAAGTGCACCTGAATGGACATGTCCGACAGTCCAGTCAGTATAATGACTAAGACCGTTTACAGCTTTAATAGACATTAACGGTCCTTCAAAAGTACTCATGCCATAGAAGGCAACAGATACAACAAGCATCTTAAGTACTGGATCAGTTCTAAGCTTATCCCAAGCGCCGGAAAGTGTCATCAAGCCATTAATCATACCCCCCCATGAAGGCATCCACAGCATAATAGAGAATGTCATGCCAAGTGTTTGCGCCCAATCAGGTAGAGCTGTGTAATGAAGATGGTGCGGACCGGCCCAAATATATAAAAATATAATTGACCAGAAATGGACGATAGAAAGTCTATATGAATAAACAGGGCGTTCTGCACGCTTCGGTACAAAGTAATACATAATGCCAAGAAAGCCAGCAGTAAGGAAGAATCCAACCGCGTTATGAGCATACCACCACTGTGTCAAAGCGTCTTGAACGCCAGCAAAAATGGTGTAGCTTTTTGGTTCAACAAATGAAACTGGTATGGTCGCATTGTTTACTAGGTGAAGCAAAGCAACAGTAACGATGAACGCAAGGTAGAACCAGTTCGCCACATAAATATGCGGCTCTCTTCTTCTCCATAACGTTCCAATGAAAACCAACAGATAAGTAACCCATACTATCGTAAGCCAAATATCTACATACCATTCTGGTTCTGCATACTCTTTTGCTTGAGTGACACCAAGTAAGTAACCTGTTGCGGCAAGAACAATAAATAATTGGTATCCCCAGAAAACAAACCAAGGTGCAATTTCACCAGCAAGTCGGGCTTTACCTGTACGCTGCACCACATAAAACGAAGTCGCAATAAGTACGTTACCGCCAAATGCAAAAACCACAGCGGAAGTATGAAGTGGTCTTAGGCGTCCAAAATTGGTCCATGGCAGATCAAAGTTCAGCACAGGGAAGGCAAGTTGCCAAGCAAGTATGTCGCCAACAAGGAAGCCGACGATGCCCCAAAAGGCAGACGCGATCACGCCATATTTTATAATGTTATTATTATAAAATACACCAGAAGGTGATTTGACAGGCGCCTCATCTTCTATACGGCCACTAAGGTTTATTATTGCAATAATGCCGGTGGTTAAAGCTGTCATGAATATAAAAGCATGAAATTGCATGGCGCCGGATGTTGTTTTTGCGGCTACTAGAATTGCAAATATTATCCCAATGCCCATGCAGGCGATAACTAAGCTTTGCGCAAGCTTACTTACGGTTGGTGGATTGTTTTGAAAGGTCATTTTGAACCCTATTATCTATGTTTAATTGTGTTTACCCAAAGTATGAGAGATATCTCTCTCATGATTTTTCCAGAATCCCAGCCAGAATCCCAGAACGATATATTGAATAAGGGGTATAGTATGGAAATTCATTGACCTATGTCAATTAATTGACATTGGGTGCTGGAATACAGAGGCAATATGAATTTTTAAGTGCGGTAATAATTTAAATAAAATTGTACTTAAAAATTTACATGATTTTCATATTTAATATGTAGGGTGTTGAAAGTTGAGGCATTAAATTATGTGCTTTTGTATTTTAAATAGCATTCAGTAGTTAGAGTGTGAGTAAGATTGTTACCGGAGAATATAAGATGGAGAAGTTTCCAGTTAAGGATGATTTTGAGTATAAACGTGAATTAGCGCATCAGCTTATTAAACGTTTTGGTATTACCGCCGCAAGGCAGACTTGTAAGCAAAATAAATGGGACGACGTGTTATTGGCTATAAACCTAGTAAGATCCCATTAATTCATTCCTATATGAATTAAAAGCACATTATCATTCGCAATTTAATTGTGAAAAAAAGATGGTGTGCCGACATATTTAAAGATATGATATAACATCATAATTTTTAATTCGTTACGTAATTTGCAACGAATCTCTTTGTTGCTTTTCCTAGCAATTTTTATTTCTAAATTCTTTTTTTCTTAATATTTGATCACAATTTCGTCATTTTATTGTGATAACCTTATCTAAATTAATATTGAAAAATGTAACTTGTAAAGCTTACAGCTATATACTTAAGTTATTGCAATAAATGCATCTTATTAAATTATTATTATATTAATATACATTGTTTTTCGCGTCATTTTTTACACAAAATATTTTTTTTTACATTAGTTGTGAAGCAGGCCTTGAAATTTGATTAGGTTTTGAGATAGGGTACGCGAGGTCCGTGAGATAGCTCTGGGAGGAGCAGCGACTAAGTGTTTTTTATTATCGATAATATATAAAGACAACGATATAAAAA
>JABIPV010000156.1 GCA_018699075.1 Kordiimonadaceae bacterium
TATTAATGATGGCCTGGATGGACGAAGCCGCTATCCGTGATACTTTAGACACAGGACAGGTTTGTTATTACTCTAGGTCACGACAAAAGCTATGGCGTAAGGGCGAATCGTCCGGGCAAACTCAAACTTTAAAAAATTTCCGCTTTGACTGTGACAGTGATACGATTTTGCTGTTGGTCGATCAAAAGGGCGTTGCTTGCCATACGGGACGGCGCAGTTGTTTTTATGAAGAAATAACCGACAAAGGCATGCGAGTTGTTGCCGACGTGCTTAAAACCCCAGAAGAATTATACGGAAAGAAATGAATGAAGACATTAATTGCCCTTTTAAACCTTATGTATTTTTCCGCGAGCGGTGCATTGGCCGCAGATCAGCCAAATATTCTTGTAATATTAAGCGATGATGCGGGTTATAGCGATTTTGGCTTTAGCGGCAAAAAGAATTTCCCCACACCAAATTTAAATAAACTGGCTAGTGAAGGCATTCACTTTACCGAAGGATATGTCTCTGCTTCCGTCTGTAGTCCGTCGCGCGCGGGATTGCTCACGGGACGCAATCAACAACGTTTCGGGTATTATGATAATCTGCCCGTGCGCCCCATGCCCCAAGATAACGCGGCCTCATCTGGCCTTCCGGATACAGAAATCACCATTGCTGATGCCTTAAAAGAAAATGGATACAATACTGCTGTAATTGGCAAATGGCATTTAGGATACGGTGAAAAATTCCATCCCAACAATCGCGGCTTTGATTATTTTTACGGTATGGAAGGCGGGGCACGGTCATACTGGCCGATTGATAATCCAAGATTTGATCACCAGACATATGAAAACCACCAGAAACAAACCCATGAAGGTTATTACACCGATGTCCTGACCGATAAGGCCATCGACTGGATGAATAATAATCAAGAAAAACCCTTCTTCCTCTACCTTTCTTATAATGCTGTGCATAATCCCATGGATGCCAAAGAAGACATTCTGAGCAAATATGCCCATATGGAAAATAAAGAACGGCAAAAACTGGCGGCAATGACCGAAAGTTTGGATGATAATATTGGCCGGGTTTTAAAATCACTGGATGATATGGGGATAGATGAAAACACGATGGTCTTTTTCTTAAATGATAATGGCGGCGCCGAAATAAACAGTTCAGACAATCTACCCCTCGCCGGATTTAAAGGCACGCCGCTGGAAGGCGGTATTCGTGTGCCTTATGTTGTGCGTTGGCCCGGCAAAATAAAAGCCGGACAGGTCAATCATCACCCTGTGTCGGCACTTGATATCTTCGCCACCTCCGTCGCCGCAGCGGGCGGCACACTGGCCACAGACCGTCCTTACGACGGTGTAGACTTGCTCCCGTATATGGTTGTGAGCAAAGAAGGCGCGCCCCACGAATATTTATTCTGGTCCCGTCATAGTTTCGCCGCCGTGCGCGCGGGCGACTGGAAATTAATTCGCTTGCCTGATCGCCCTGCCATGCTGTTCAATATTAAAGAAGACATTGCCGAGCAAAATGACAGAGCGGGTGAGAACGTAGAAAAAGTAAATTCTCTACTTAAAACGCTCTACCAGTGGGAAAAAGGCTTAGAGCATAAACTTTTCGACACCGAATATATGTGGTACGCCGAAGTGCCAAGAAAATTCGATATGGGCCGTGCATTGGCGGCGGAGAAGTAAAAACACTGCGTCCAAGAAAAAGAAGTTTAAAGTACTAAATATTTATAAAAAACAACTGCAATTATAAAAATTACTAAACTATAGAACAGACCATGAAATAGACAGCTTGATATATATACACAAACAATACTAAATTGAGATTTTTTTATAAGTGGAGTAGGTTCCCATTTCCCTTTTAAGATCGCTTTGACAACATCTTCAACAATACAAGGTTGGATTATATATAAATCACAATTTTTATCCAACATTGTAGGAAACACAGGGCCGAACCCTTCATTTCCGAAAAGAATACCCAAATCCAACCCTTCCCAATCAAAATCGTATTTTTTCTTAAATAAATCAAAAAGGTAATCGCCATCATCTCCTGTTACCCCGAGGTCTTTTAAAAATGATGTGCTCAATATTATTTTTTCAGTTTTTACCCCAACTGCTTCGGCAATAAGTGGTCTTAATTCTTTAAATATTTGCTCTTTGGTTTTCATCATTCTAATTAATCAGAATATGCAAAATATTTCAATCAACAATTTTTCAATTCTTTATTTTTAAGATTTAAGTGAGAAACTACCCTCCTACTATTCTACCCCTTCATCGCCTTCTCCAACTGATCAGCAATCGGCAACTTCCTAATCCTCACACCGCAAGCATCGAAAATCGCGTTCGTTAGCGCCGGAATAGCTGGTGGCAGGGACATCTCGCCTAGCCCTTTGGGGGAGATTGTGTTTCTTACCACTTCGGCATTGAATTTGTGGGGGGCTCTGTCGATACGGGCCATAATGTAGCTGTCGAAGTTGTTATTGATAACACGACCACCTTCGATGATGATTTCTTGGCCTAAGGCGGCGCTGAAACCATCTAGAGTTCCGCTTTCGATTTGTGCGCGGCAGCCTTGGGGATTAACGGCGATACCCGGATCGGCGGCACCGCTGGCGTTGATGATCGTTAATGTTCCGTCGCCGTCTACTTTCACTTCTACACAAGCGGCGGCGTAACCACCAAATGTCATGAAGCTGGCGATGCCTATGCCGTGACCTTTTGGTAGTTCTTTACCCCATCCGGCATTTTTAGCGGCAATTTGCAGCACATTGATAAAACGTTCCGCAACCATAAAATCACTACTGAAGCCCGGATGCGGTGTGTCACCGGTTTCTGTAAACATATCAATGCGGTACTGAAGCGGGTCTTGTCCCGCCAAATGGGCCATTTCATCAACGAATGACTGCATGGCATAACCCGCAACATTTTCTGTTGGGCCGCGCCATGGGCCACTTGGAAGTACTTTGCTATTGATCACTTCGCCGCGGTAATTTGGCACATGATGGGCCGGAAACGCGTGGGTGGCAAAATCATTATCGGTTGAACAATGAAGGTAATTTGCGGCAACGATTTTACCGTCTTTATCAAGGCCACCGCGGAAAATGTGACGTCCTTTTGGATTATAAAAATCTTGCTCCAAATCATCTTCGCGGGTCCAGATCACTTTCACTGGTGCACCAACCGCTTTTGAACAAATGGCCGCTTCGGTTGCAGCATCAACGATAAATTTACGGCCAAAACCAGAACCAACACGCATGACTGTCACGTCAAACTGGTCATGAGTATAACCCGGCAATACTTTCATCAAATCATTCATGATCCGCACTAAGGTTTGATTTCCGGCGATGACAATAACTTTATCATCCTGTACATCGACAATACCACAAGGCGTTTCCATGGTTGCATGGGCCCAGTATGGTTGCTCATAAGCAACCTCAAGGGTTTTGTCTGCACTTGCATAGGCTTTATCAAAATCACCATGTTCAAGGCGTACTCTTGGCTTTTCATTTTTGACTATGTTGTCAAAATTACCATCGATCCACGCATTGTCGGCGTGAGACCACATACTGTCGTCCCATTCGATCTCTAAAGCTTCACGTCCTTTTAGGGCCGCCCAGTGATTATCGGCAATCACAGCGACACCATCAGCAATATATTTTTGTTCTTTTCTATCCTGAGGGATACGGTGCATTCTGACAATATGACGTACACCGGGCACTTTTAAGGCTTCCGTATCATCATATGATTTAACCATGCCATCAATATAAGGACAGCGGGCAATTACGGCATTAAGCATGCCGGGAAGTTCCATATCCATGCAGTATTTCTGCGTACCGAGGGCAACATCCTTGGCAACCTTTTGCGGTTGATCGGTGCCGATCACTTTATGCTCATGTGGTTCTTTTAATTTTGGTTCAAAGTCTATCGTTACACTTGCGGCTTTTTCAGCCAGTGATCCATAACTAAGTTTCGTTGAACCACTTATCACGTGGCCTTTGTCGGTCGTTAAATCAGACATTGGTACGCCGAGCTGTACAGACGCTGCTTTCATTAGCAGCGCGCGGGCCTCTGCCCCGGCTTGACGGAGCATGTCATATGATTGGCGTATCGATTGGCTTCCACCTGTTGATTGGTGGATCGGCTGACCTTTATAAGTTTGATTGATGAAGGGATCAATGCCACCGCGTGGATTACTGCCATCATTGGCTTTATAAAGCGGCGGTAATTTTTCGGTTTCGACTTCAGCGAAATCAACATCAAGTTCTTCGGCAACCAGCATCGGCAAAGCGGTGCTGACACCTGTGCCATCATCAGGGGCAGAATAACCAATAGTGATGCTGTTATCTGCATCAATTTTTAGATAGAACCCTAAATTTGCGTCCATATTACGGTATCGGTCATCACCGTTCATGTCTTGGGCAAAGCTTAATTTCGGGGCGGAGATTACAAGGGCGCCTGCGGCGGCGGTAACTTGTAGGAAACGTCTTCTATTAAAATGTGTCATATTACATCTCCCCTCTTAAATAACCAGCCGCGACGTGAATTGCTTTTCGCATCCGCGCGTAACTGGCACAGCGACAAAGATTGGTATGATTTTCATCAATGTCTGCTTCGGTGGGGTTTGGGTAATCTTTTAGGAAAGATGCCACGGCCATGATCTGGCCCGACTGACAGAAACCACACTGGGCCACATCTTCTTCGACCCACGCGCGTTGAACCGCGTGCATGCGCTCCGCTTGACCAAGTCCTTCGATGGTGGTGATATTTTCGCCGTCAACGGATGACATGGGAACCGAACAAGATCGCGCCGCCTCGCCGCCAATATGGACGGTACATGCACCGCACTGGGAGATGCCGCAACCAAATTTTGTGCCTGTTAATTTTGCTTCATCGCGCAAATACCAAAGAAGTGGCATTTCCTCATCGCCATTAAAGTTGTGTTTCTTACCATTGACCGTGAATTCTACCATGATACCCTCATTTTGTGAGCTGTTATATTTTATGAATGATATATTATAACAATTACTCACAAAAGGGAAATGGTTTTTAACCTTTGATAGCTTTCTACTGTCAAATTCCTATCCTCTTAAGAATCTGTTGCCGTAAATTATTGCCCCGCCTGCGAACAACATAACCAAATAAATTAAACTACTTTCCTTCCCAAGCCACATGGTCGCTGTCCCGACAACAATGGATAGAAAAAGATCAATTAATCCATAAAGATTGGTTCTTTGCTCATCACTTGAAAAAAATGTAAGTGCACGGGCGAGCAATATACCCGCCAGAGCGAGTAACAGACCTGCGATTGTTATTTCTTGCCATGACCCAATCAAGAGAATTTCAGGATTATAAATAAAATAAAACGGGATGATAAAAGCAGAAAGCCCAAGTTTTAGTCCGGCGATACTGGTTTCTTTAAGGTCGGCCTTGGCAAGGCTTGCCGCCGCATAAGAAGCTATTGCCACTGGCGGGGTTAAAAAAGACGCAAGCCCAAAATAAAAGACAAAGAAATGAGCCGCAATCAATGGCACACCCATATCTGCAATCGAAGGAGCCAGCAGCATGGCGACAATAATATATACCGCCGATGTGGGCA
>JABIPV010000386.1 GCA_018699075.1 Kordiimonadaceae bacterium
ATAATAATTAAGACCGTCCGCATAGGCGATCATCAATTTTTTGAGCCACTCAGGACTTTCGCCATAAAGTCTTTTCATTTCGTCTTCTTGAATGAAAAGGCGCATTCTTAAATCTTTATAAATTTCACTTTCGCCTTCAGCTTCCGCAAGACGTCCCATTGCGTTCAGGTAATTTATTTCTATGCGGTTAAAATCATCTTCGCCTTGCGCATACATGACACCAAAAACTGCATCCGCATCGGTTTTACCGTAAATATGTGGCACACCCCAATTATCACGAATAATGGTAATTCCCGCAGCTTGCGCTTCCCATGCGGCTACAGTGCTTGACATTTCTGTCCCTGCGCCACTTGTTTGATTATTTTCTTGTGATTGCTGGCCTTCCGGCGCAGAACATGCCGCAGTCGCAAACAATGCACATAATAGTAATTTTTTCATCGATTTTTCGTCCCATATTAAGTTAATTATGGCTGAAACAATAGAGGTCAACCGTGCACCTGTAAAGGCTTCATCCATTAAAAAAGGCCCGTATTACTTAAATACGGGCCTTTAAAAATTTATTATTCAGGTTTTAGAATTTAATCCGTGCACCACCATAAAAACCACGTGGCTTACCGACGAAATAACGCTCGCCAACACCAAACGGTGCAAAGTCAGCACGCTCTGCATATCTGACATTTGTGATATTCATAACGCGCATGAAGATAGTGACGTTTTCCATAGCTTTAGCCTCAACACGTAAATTGAAGTAATTATGACCTTCATATTTATGTTCATTAGTTGCGTCCATGAAATATTCACCCATGTAAATCCATTCAAGACCTGCTTTAACTTTATCCGCAGGTGCCCAGTTTAATTGCACACTACCAAAATTTCTTGGCGCTGTATCAATATCAAGTCCATTCCAGTTAATTGCGCCTGGCGTATAATCAAAATCATATTGATGTTTAGCGATACTACCATTAACGCGAACACTCACATCCATTGGGAATTGGTAATCTAGCATGGCTTCAACACCCACATGTTTTGATTTACCGTTATCAACATTGAGGCGGCTATCTTGAAAAATAACATTATCTTTTTTCATGTAAAACGCAGCAACGTCGTATGTGAAAGCATCCACTTTACCACGAAGACCTGCTTCAAAACTATCCAGTTTTACACTGTCAATATCGGCAACTAGCTGACCAACTTGAAGACGGTAAAGTTCAGTTGCTTGAGGTGCCCGAAAACCACGACTGTAACGAGCATAGAAATTGTTGTCTTCATTTAATTTAAAAAGCATTCCCGCTTCAAAAGATACATTGGTAAACTTATCTTGGCGGTCTTCTGGACGTGTATAACGACATCCACCAAACCCACACGTATTACCATTTTCATCCACGCGGCCACTATTCATACGATTATCGTAATCATATTTCATATGTTCCGCTCTGAACCCACCAACTAAGGAAAGTTGTTCTGTTACTTTAAGATCGCCACGAACAAAACCAGCAACCATTTTGGTATCAACTTCATAGTCATACTGCTTACCCGCAGGTATTGTATTAACAAGGAACGCTGAACCAACTGTTGTGTTAGCTTGGGTTTGCTTTAATTCACCTTTTGCAATTTCACCATCAAAACCGGCGATAACTTCAAATTGACCACCTTCGTTATAATAAAATGCATTTTGGAATCCTGCACTTTTTTGTTCGTTTTCTTCAAGTGGTTGACCGGGTAGGAAATGCATTAAAAATTCCATTTCCATTGATCTTAAATACGGTGAAAACTGCCAACGTACATTATCAGTGACATTCTTCGAAATAGTTGACCAATAACGAAATGATTTTGCTTTCCTGAATGCTTCTGGATTTGGGTTTGTTCTTGCAAGAATAGGATCTTTATATGAATCAAGCCCTACTAAGAAACCGGCGGTTTCCTGATCCAAGTTTGTAACCATGATATTTGATGAAATATCCCAATTGCCATCATTATATTCGTGTCTCAACATGCCTTTTTGTTGATTAAAACCAGATTGATCACGGTAGCCACCATCATGCATAACATTTGCAGAAACACGGAAACCGTTATTTTCACCAACAGTGGCCCCCGTAGCGCCAAATTTTAAATAGCCCCATGATCCTGCTTCCATACTCGCAGAAGAAGTTCCGTCCCCGACTTTTTGTGATACTACATTAATAATACCGTGCATGGCGTTTGAACCATAAAGAACAGAACCAGGGCCACGCACCACTTCGATACGCCCCGCTTGTTCTGAATAACTATCAAAAAGTTCGTTTACATTACAAAAACCAGCGGCACGTAAAGGTATCCCGTCTTGTGCCGTCATAAACGCACCACATGCGCCCGCGCCTGTAAAAATTGGTGATCTTAATGAAATCAATGATTCCTGGCCGTTATTTCTTGAAATATTCGCCCCTGCAATACCCTGAAGTGCTTCATTAATATGAGTAGGACTAAGAAATTCTAGCTCTGCGCCTGACACAGATGCTTGATTTCCCACAACGTCAGTCGCGTTTCTTTCACTTCTTGTACCGGTAACGGTTACTGAATCTTGTGCCCAACTGACCGCAGGAGTCAAACTTATTACACTTGCACTTAAAAGTACTATGCTCTTGAAATTCATAATCTTTTTCTTTCCGTTTATCCAAAACTATGGATTAAAAAGTTCATTTTAATTTGAAAAAACTCCCCAATCTTTCCGGCTTATAATTATTTTATAGATACTAAATTTAATTACTATACTTGACAATGTTATAATGTATCTATCACTCATTTGATTCATATACTATAAATATTTATGAAAAAATTTAATTTTAATATATGTGTTTAATAAATGGGTAATATTGGTTACTTGAAAGTATCATAAAATCCATTCATTACTAGATTTATACTGTTAAAAAAAATGAGCCTCTTTTATTGTCATTTTTTATGTACAATATAACATTTACTGCATATAACTAGGATCAAATACCAAATCTAAATTAATAATTAGGGAGCTAAAAATGAAGTTAAGTTTTAAGAACACTGTAATGTCGCTTGCGATGCTGGCCACTGGCCTGACATCAAGTGCGGCTATTGCAGAAGAGAAAGGCACCAAAGATGGCGAGTGGCACCATTATACCGGGGACATAAAAGGCTCCCGTTATTCTGCACTTGATCAAGTCAATGCAGATAACTTTGAAGATCTTGAACTTGCTTGGTCATTTTCAACAAAGAACCTAGGTACACGTTCTGAATATAAGCTTGAAGTAACACCGATCATGATTGACGGCATTCTTTATGCAACGGCGGGAACACGCCGTACCGCAATCGCCCTTGACGGAGCCACGGGTGAGCTTAAATGGATGCACAGCATGGAAGAAGGCCTTCGCGGCGGCATGGCCCCACGTCAGCTTTCTGGTCGCGGTTTATCTTATTGGACAGATGGAAACGGCGATGACCGTATTTATTATGTGACCACTGGTTACCGATTAATAGCTTTAAACGCCCATACGGGTGTTCCGATCAGTAGCTTCGGTACAGACGGTAATGGTATTCTTGATCTTAAGATCGGTGCCGTTCAAGGTAACGAAGTTCAAATTGATCTGGTAACAGGTGAAATCGGACTTCACGCAACACCAACAGTTGTTGGTGACATGATCATAATTGGGTCTGCCATGAAAGAAGGCATGACCATTGATAATTACAATAATACAAAAGGCCTTATTCGTGCTTTTGATATAAGAACGGGTAAGAAAATTTGGCAGTTTGATCCTATTCCGCGTCCGGGCCAATTTGGTAATGATACGTGGCTTGATAATTCTTGGGAAACTAATGGTAACGCGGGTGTCTGGACACAGATCACTGTTGATGAAGAAAATGAACTTGTTTTCTTATCCGTTGAAAGCCCTTCATCAGATTTTTACGGCGGACATCGTCCCGGTGATAACCTGTTCGGTGAAAGTATAGTCGCAGTAGATTTAAATACCGGTGAATATAAATGGCATTTCCAACTTGTCCATCATGCAATTTGGGATCATGACCTTTCATCTGCACCGCTTATTATGGATGTTGAAATTGATGGTGAAGACAGACAAATCCTTGCCCTTCCAACAAAGCAAGCCTTTATGTATGTGTTTGACCGCATAACAGGTGAGCCTATTTGGCCTATTCCAGAAGTTGCCGTACCACAAGGTAACGTGCCAGGTGAGTGGTATTCACCAACACAGCCACGTCCTTCTGAAAAGCTTCTTTACGGTAATCCTGAACTTGATTACCCAGAAGATCTAATCGACTTTACTCCTGAAATGCGTGCTCAAGCTATTAAAAACCTTGAACGTTGGGTTTGGAAAGACGGCACACTTTATAATCCACCTATTGCGGGTGATGTGAATGGTATGCTTGGTGCCATTAACCTTGGTAATGCTGGCGGCGGCACAAACTGGCCGGGCGGTGCATTCGATCCTGAAACAGGTATCGTTTATGCTTCAGCAACTACAGGTGCAATCGGCGGTATTTCACTTGCCCCTCCACCAGCAGGTTATTCAAATGTGAACTATATGGCTGGCCGTATTGGTGAACCGTTCCGCATGAGAAATGCAGCTGGTACAGGTCAAAACCCTGACGCACCAAAAGAAGTGAGTTACCCAGTTTATGATGGTCCACGTGTTGTTGTACCTTCTCTAAATGTCGAAGGTCTTTCAATTCTTAAGCCACCATACGGTGTTATCGCTGCCATAGATATGAAGGCCGGCGAAGTATTATGGCGTGTTGCCCACGGTGAAACACCAGACAATGTGCGAAATCATCCAAAACTTAAAGACATGGATATTCCACGTACTGGTCAACGCGGAAGCGTTGGTTCTGTTGTGACCAAAACACTTATTATTTTAGGCGATCCACGGGTAACAAACCCAGGCGACCGTGAGCGCGGCGCTATGCTTCGTGCTTATGATAAAATGACAGGTGAAAATGTTGGTGAAGTTTGGATGCCTGCGGGTCAATCCGGTTCACCTATGACATACAGCATTGATGGTAAACAGTATATCTGTGTATCTGTCAGTGGTGGTGCATATGCCGGTGAGTTTAGAGTTTATGCTCTACCTGACGATTAATGATAAGATCTTGGGGGACAGATTTCTGTCCCCCAAGCATTCTCTAACACTGAATTTAAGATGAGATTAAAATGAAACTATTTGATAAAATATCAGCATTTACTTTAATTGCCTTATCTGGAATTTTCTTACAAAATTCTGCAATTGCGCAAGGGGCAAATGTTTGGGACGGCGTTTATACTGAAGCTCAAGCCGTACGCGGTGAAAAACTATATCAAGAACGCTGTTCTGCCTGTCACGGTTCACAAATGCAGGGTATTGAAGAAGCACCTGGCTTAATACAAGGTGCTTTTGTTTATAACTGGGACGGGATGCCTGTAAGTATTCTTTTCCAAAGACTGCGTGAAACAATGCCACTTGATGATCCAAAAGGAACATCACGTAAAATTAAAGCGGATATCTTGGCTTTCATAATGTCTGAAAATAGCATGCCAGCGGGAACACGCCCGCTTCCTTATCAGAATTCTCAATTAAAGAAAATTCAGTGGAATGCACAGAAGCCTGCTGAATAAGAATCACTTAATTCAACTCTTTTTTTAAACCCTCATTGATCGATTGATCATGAGGGTTTTTCTATATTTAAAGTATATTTATAGCTAAAT
>JABIPV010000114.1 GCA_018699075.1 Kordiimonadaceae bacterium
ATTTTATAGGGTGTGTTCAAGTCAAAAATACAAAGATCCGCAGGAGCTTCTTTTTCAATCACTCCACTGTCCAGTCCCATTATCTTTGCAGGATTGCAGGTTAGCTTAGCGAGTATTTCAAGAAGTCCTATGCTGCCATTATGGTGCATTTCAAGACTAACATTAAGTAATGTCTCAAGACCAATTACCCCTGCTTCTGCTTGCTCGTAAGGAATACGTTTACTTTCTGGGTCTTCAGGATCATGGCCGCTGACGATTACATCAATGGTGCCGTCTTTAAGAGCTTGGATCACGGCGAGACGATCATTTTCATTACGTAAGGGCGGGTAAATTTTGGTAAATGTACGGTAATCTTCTATGGCGTATTCGTTGAGAGATAAATGAGGTACTGCGACCCCTGCAGTTATTTTTAGACCATCTTTTTTGGCCTTTTTAAGGACGTTGATACTATCTGAACAAGTTATTTGAGAGGCGTGATAACGGCAATCAATAGAACTTAATAATCTTATATCGCGCTCTAATACAATAGTTTCAGCGGCAGTAGGTATACCGGTAAGGCCCATTCTTGTTGCAAGGTCTCCCGCATTCATGCAACCATTTTTCGAAAGATTTGGTTCTGCAAGATGTTGAATGATGAGGGCATCAAAAACACTAGAATATTTAAAAATTTTATTCATTAATGATGCATTATCAATCGTGCTACTACAATCAGTAAAGGTGTTGAAACCAGCCTTGGACATAAGGCCAATTTCTGTCATTTCTTTGCCTTCCATCTGTTTGGTTGCGGCGGGCATGGCAACGAAATTTATCAATGCATTTTTTGCGCGAAGGGCTAGATGTTCAATGTGGGCGATACTATCGATAATTGGATCGGTATTTGGTTGCACACATACAGTGGTCACCCCACCTGCTGCGGCGGCTTCACCCGTATTGACAATTGTATCTTTATAATCGGCCCCTGGAATGCCCACAAAAACACGCATATCAATTAGGCCGGGACAAAGGCAAAGGCCATTTAGGTCAACTATTTTTGCATTATCAGGAGCAGTGACATTTTCACCAAAGTCGGTGATTTTATCATCTTTGGTAAGCAGTGCGCCTTTAATATCAAGGGCACTTTTCGGGTCAAGGATGCGCGCATTTTTATAGAGAGTATATTCGGACATTAGCCATTCTCCCTTTTGGTCTGAGTAAGAATATCAAGGCAGGCCATGCGGACAGCAACGCCCATTTCCACTTGTTCTTGAATGGCACTTCGTGTCAAGTCATCGGCAACTGCAGCATCAATTTCAACGCCGCGGTTCATGGGTCCAGGGTGCAAAATAAGCGCATCTTCTTTCGCGTGAGATAACTTGTCATAATCCAGACCGTAAAGTGAGAAATATTCGCTCACTGTAGGAAAGTAACCGCCGTGCATACGTTCTGTTTGAAGACGCAGCATCATAATAATATCGCAGTCTTTTAATCCCTCTTCCATGTCATAAAATACCTCAACGCCCATTTTTTCAACGCCGCTCGGAATTAAGGTGGGGGGGCCGATAACCCGAACCCGTGCACCCATAATATTGAGCAAGTGAATATTGGACCGTGCAACCCGGCTATGAAGCACATCACCACATATGGCAACAGTTAAGCGAGCCAGTCTTCCCTTGCGACGACGGATTGTCAGCGCATCAAGTAAAGCTTGGGTCGGATGTTCGTGTTTGCCATCACCAGCATTTAATACTGCACAGTCAACTTTACGGGATAGAAGCTTCACAGCCCCTGATGATCCGTGACGCACCACCAGTAAATCTGGGCGCATGGCGTTAAGGGTCGACGCAGTATCAATCAGCGTTTCACCCTTTTTAATCGATGAAGATGAGGTGGACATATTAATCACATCCGCGCCTAATCTTTTTCCTGCAAGTTCAAATGACATGCGAGTACGCGTGGAATTTTCAAAGAATAAATTGATTTGAGTAAGGCCGCTGAGGAGGTCTTTTTTCTTATTAGTTTGGCGATTTTGTTCAACATACTGATCCGCAAGATCAAGAATTTGAGTAATTTCAGTCTCTTTAAGTCCTTCAATACCTAGAAGGTGATCGTGATTAAATAAGGGCGGTGAGACTTCTTTTGATGACATATTCAGTCCTTAATTGAGGATGTTTTATAAGGTTCTGAAAATCAAGTATATAGATGTAATCGACTATGGTGGCAAGAGAAATGTGGTTTTTCTATTTCTTTGAAAGATTATCCAATACGCCTTGCAAGATATAAGATGCCGCCAGTTTATCAACGACCTCTGATCTGCGTTTGCGGCTTGTGTCGGCTTCAAGTAATGTGCGGGTTACGGCTATTGTCGAAAGACGCTCATCCCAATAACTTATGGGGATATCGGTTTTTTCGCCCATGTTTTTTGCAAATTGTCTGGTTGATTGGCAACGTGGCCCTTCTGAACCATCCATATTTTTTGGAAGACCTAGGACGATTCCCCCTACTTTTTGTTCTGATATAATAGTGAGTAACCTTTCTGCATCCTTGGTAAATTTTACCCGTTTTATGGTTTCCATTGGTGTAGCAACCGTTAGTAAAAAATCGGATAATGCAATGCCAATTGTTTTTGATCCAAGGTCAAGTCCTAGTAATCGTTCACCTTTTTTAAGGTAAGTTTTTAATTCGTTTATTTCAATTTCCATAGAGACGCTTATAGAGGAAAAGGGAACAATTTTCCAAGACATATTTCTCTTGTAATTACGGCGAATAAATATAAACATAGAGGCATTCCTAGGGGAGTTGATAAAACTGAGATTCCATTATTTTAAAATGGTAACCCTTAGAACCTGATCCGGGTGATTCCGGCGGAGGGAAGGAATTCAAATTTTAAGATGAATTGTGTTTCTTTAAACCGCCATTAAGTTCCGGATCTCTATTTTAGAATTTATGGAGACCTAAAAGTCATGAACATCACAACTAAAATCGAAAAAATGGAAGTTACTACTGGTGCACTTCCGGCTTCAACTAAACTATATGTTGAAGGATCCGATAGCAGCATTCAGGTGCCTATGCGGGCGATCAAGCTTGACCCGTCATCAGGCGAAAAAGATCTGCGTGTTTATGATACTTCCGGTCCTTATACCGATGATAATGTTGAAACTGATATCGATGCAGGTCTTTCGCGCGAAAAACAGATTTGGGTAACCGAGCGCGGCGATGTAGAAGAATATGTAGGCCGTGATATCAAACCGGAAGATAATGGCGGCGCAACAGGAAAGTTCCTAGCAGAGGAATTTCCCGTTAAAAATAATCCACTCCGTGCAAAACCGGGTAAAATTGTCACACAATACCAATATGCAAAAGCGGGCATCATCACCAAAGAAATGGAATATATTGCCATCCGTGAAAATATGTCCCGTGTTGAAGCTGGCCCTGATTATAAACGTGATGAATATGCTGAAGATTTCGGTGCCAATATTCCAGATGAAATCACGCCAGAATTTGTCCGTAGTGAAATTGCTTTAGGGCGCGCCATAATCCCAAGAAATATTAACCATCCCGAAGCAGAACCAATGATCATTGGACGTAATTTCCTTGTGAAAATTAATGCTAATATTGGTAACAGTGCCATAACGTCATCTGTACCAGAGGAAGTAGATAAAATGGTCTGGGCGACCCGTTGGGGCGCGGATAATGTGATGGATTTATCTACGGGCCGAAATATACATAATACCCGCGAATGGATCGTGCGTAATTCACCGGTTCCTATTGGCACCGTTCCAATCTATCAAGCGCTTGAAAAAGTGGACGGCGTAGCTGAAGATCTGACCTGGGAAGTGTACCGTGATACATTGATCGAACAAGCAGAGCAGGGGGTTGATTATTTCACCATTCATGCGGGTGTTCTTTTAAGATACGTGCCAATGACTGCCAAGCGTGTAACTGGAATAGTTAGCCGCGGTGGATCGATCATGGCGAAATGGTGTCTTGCCCATCATACGGAAAGTTTCCTTTATACTCATTTCGAAGATATCTGCGACATTATGGCCGCTTATGACGTCAGTTTTTCCCTCGGTGATGGGTTGCGCCCCGGTAGTGTGGCAGATGCCAACGACGAAGCACAGTTCGCGGAACTTGAAACATTGGGTGAGCTTACAAAAATTGCCTGGGCCAAAGGTGTTCAGGTGATGATCGAAGGTCCGGGTCATGTATCCATGAATAAAATTAAAATCAATATGGATAAACAATTAAAAGAATGCCACGAAGCACCTTTTTATACTCTCGGCCCTCTTACAACTGACATTGCCCCGGGATATGATCATATCACTTCTGGTATCGGCGCGGCGATGATCGGCTGGTTTGGTTGTGCGATGCTGTGTTATGTGACACCGAAGGAGCATCTCGGCCTTCCAAACCGTGACGACGTTAAAACGGGCGTTATAACCTATAAGATTGCGGCTCACGCTGCCGACCTTGCAAAGGGTCATCCGGGTGCTCAACTTCGTGATGATGCCATGAGCCGCGCACGTTTTGATTTTCGCTGGCTTGATCAATTTAATATTGGTCTTGATCCGGAAAAAGCGCGTGAATATCACGATCAAACACTGCCAAAAGAAGCACATAAAGTAGCTCATTTTTGCAGTATGTGTGGTCCAAAATTCTGTTCCATGAAAATCAGTCAGGAAGTAAGAAATTTCGCCGCCGGCGGCATGGCTGAAATGAGTGAGAAGTTTAAAAACGAGGGCAGTGAGATTTATCAAACGGTCGGTGCGAATAAAAAGAGTAATGATAGTCTTTAATAATCTAAGTCCTAGGATAATTTGAAGCTCTGGGGATGATGATTTCAACGACACAATTGCTATTGAAAAACAAATTTCGATAAAATCTATAAAAAAGGCGCATCAATTTATTAAAAAATGATGCGCCTTTTAATTTCTTGTTCTGGAATACTATTCCGCAGCCAGCATTTCTCTTGAAACTGCTTGAACATCATCAAGCACACGTAGAAGATTGCCGCTCCACATTGCGCCGATCTGTTCTTCGGTATATCCGCGGCGGACAAGTTCTATTGTTACATTGTGGGTTTCAGCGGCGCTGTTCCAGCCGGAAATACCGCCGCCGCCATCGAAATCAGAGCTAATGCCAACATGGTCTTGACCCATAAAGTTCACCAAATAGTCAATATGATCAACAAAATCGCTCACGTCTACTGGTGGTGCCACGGCGAGTACTTCTGCTTCTAGGCGCGGTGCGGCCAAGGCTTCAACTTTAGCAAACCCTGCGTTATAAACAGCACGTTCGGCTTCTGACATCTCAAATCTTTCACGTAAGCCTAAAACTTCAAAACCTAAACCTTCAGCGATTTCAGTGTGAAGAGCATTTAAGGCTTCTCTGTAAGCACTATTTTTATCACGGTCAAGATAGCTGGCAAATGCGACCGTTTGTACGACCCCGCCATTTTCTTTAATCGCCATCAATACATCGTCTTCAAGGTTGCGGCTTACTTCCTGGCTCAATGACCGTGCCGATGAATGTGAGGCAATAACCGGGGCTTTTGAAAGAGCGATTGCCTGTAAGTTAGATTGATAAGACGGGTGAGATAAATCAATCATGATGCCATACTTGTTCATCAAAGGAATAGCCTGCTTACCAAGATCACTTAGTCCATTATAAAGCCATGGTTCGGTTGGATTACCATTTTCGTCCACGCGTTCACCTGTATTCGAGTCTGCGAATTGGCTGTGGCCATTATGGGCAAGTGACATATAACGTGCACCAAGATCTGCAAACTTTTTAATGTTTCCAAGGTCTGTACCGACCGGATAGGCATTTTCAATGCCGATCATGGCTATTTTTTTACCCTCGGCGTTAAGGCGACGGACATCATCAGATGTCAGAGCAAGGCCGATTTGGTCCGGTGCTTTTTCCTCAGTAAGCCAGTGAATGGCATTAAATTTGCTCATAGCATTATCGTATGCCTTCGCGTAACCTTCTTCGTTAAGTTCCCCTTGTCCGGTGAAAACGATGAAAAATGCAACATCAAGACCACCAGCTATCATTTTCGGGAGGTTTACTTGTGAATTCGTGTCCATGGTATAGTTACGGTCATCAGTAAAATTATTAACGTTTATGTCGTCGTGGGTGTCGAGTGTGATGACCCTTTCATGAATAGCCATAGCACGATTAACCAGTGCTTCTTCGGTTTCTGCCGCCGCAGCTTCAGATACTTGATCGAATGCTTGGGGGGCTTCGGGTGCATTATCACAGCCACTTAATATTAGTGCGCTGGATAACAGAATGATTTTTATGCTAGATGAGTTGATAAACATGTTATTCCCGTTTTTATTATGGTTGAATGAATAATGTGGCGTAATGAAAAAAGATAAACCACGATAATCACCAATAGCATTCTTGTCAAATACGTGATTTAACTTAGCTCATAAAGTGAACCGGGCAAGGTTATTAATACTCTTAAGGGGTTTTAAACGGCCTTGTTGTTGCATGTCTGACTGTTGGGAAGTCTATGGGGATGTCTTGGCTGACTTTGCCTGTGGCGGCCCATTCTGTTCCACGTAGGAATATGGTGATAAAGCCTACACTACTTAAGGAAATGTCGTTATGTCCCATGGCGGTGTGGAATATACGACCTTTACCATAATCAATGGTCATGATCATCGGTTCGTGTTTGCCGGTATCGTTGAATTCTAGCGCGCAGTTTGCTGTAGCGAGTATGGTCATATTTTCAGCCGGTCCGCGTAAGTTACCGTAGCATTCGTCTTTTGAATGCATCCACTGATCAGGCAGCCCTGCCAGAATAGGGTGATCATTGCGCTTTGTTATTTCCAACTCATGGATATCACCATGTGTTCCAGCTGCGCCTTTTGTATTATCAATTATCAGACGGTTATCATCACTATAATAAAGGTGTGGGCCTGCTGTCTCGTCTCGGTCTCCCCAGCCACCAACACCAATCATTTTGTTAAATTCTTTCCATTTAGGGAAGGCGTTATCGGCTGCGTGAACACTGACAAACCCGCCACCGTTTTTCATATAATCTTCAAATGCTTTTTCAGTCTCCGTCGGCCAAGCGGCGGCAGTGTTGCCAAAGTTAGAAATAATGACGTCATAGTTTGAAAATGTTGGCGCAAATGTAGGATCAGCAATTGGTACTTCCACATGAAACTGACTTTCATCGCTGTGCTTTTTATATTGCTCAGGGTGCTCCTCACCCCGCCAAGTGGGTTTGGTGCGATAAACGTCAACTGTAAATAAGCCGGACTGTTCCAAATATTGTTTCATCATCACCGTTGATTTGGGCCAAACATTGTGATTATTTTGTCCGTCAATGATCAGTGAAGAAAGTTTATCTTCAGCGGCAATTACATGTGTGCAAAAACCAGAAAGAAATAAAAGGGCTACAGCTATATAGTGATAAATCTTCATGTTTTGTTGATCCCGTTTATGAATTATTTTGCCAGTATCAATTAAGCACTAACCATCGTCATCATAAAGGTCAAGAAGTGATTGATATGAAAAACGAAGCGGCTAAATAAAAATTTTTGATCCTACATTTTACTTTATTTAATTCTGCTCATCTCATTTTTATTCATTGGCGACCAAGTCATTCCATTATCATTCGATCTTTCTACTAAGAATTCTCTTTTATCAGTGCTCAGTTCTGTAAATGAAAGACGAAAATACATACTTCCGCCATCTTGAGTTGGAAAGTTTGTGCCAGCTCGAAGGTTTGTTAATTGGAATAAAGCATCATCCACCCAATCACCTTCATAAATATCCATCAACCCGAAAGTATCGTCAACGGCCGCTAGGCGATAAGTTTTTCTATATTGATCGTAGCTAATAAATGTTTCTACTATGAAACCTGTAGCAGGGGTTAAGTTACTTATTTCTTCAGTAATAAGTTTACCCTTTAATTTTTTTAAAAACGTGACCTTTGAAGTTGCAATCTGTTTCCATTCGCCGTCTGAATAAGCGTAATTAGTGGTTTCCCAAGGACCAAGTAATCCTTCAAGTTTTGCCATTTTCTCAAGTGGAACTATTTCATTTTGATTAGGTTGTTGAGCCGTTGCCAAATTAAAGTAATAGGTGACCAAAAGCGAAAATGAGATAATAAAAAAATATAATAATTTCATAAGAAACTCCATAATGTACGGCTTCATCACTAACATCATCAGAATCTCTTTAGCAAATCACAATTAGGTGAATTTTATAAGCAAAACCAACACTGACCTTTAATCTTTTATTTTTTATTTACCATATTTCTAATCATCAGCAATTCGAATGACCATCTTACCGAAATTCTTACCCTCCAGAAGGCCGATAAAAGCTTCCGGTGCGTTTTCTAGGCCATCTACTATATGTTCGCGGTATTTAATTTGTCCGGATTTAATCCAGATGGACATCTGCTTTGCAAATTCATCATAATGATCTGCATAATCATCAAAGATAATAAATCCTTTTATTGTAAGACGTTTGGTAAGGATAGATCGCATCAATAGGGCCGTTCTATCAGGACCATCCGGCAATGATGTCGCGTTATAATGAGCGATTAGCCCACAAACGGGCACACGCGCCCCTGTATTCAGCAAAGGTAATACGGCCTCGAATACTTTTCCGCCGATATTTTCAAAATAAACATCAACTCCGTCTGGACATGATGCGGCAAGTTGCTTCGAAAAATCATCAGATTTATGGTCAATGCAGGCATCGAAGCCGAGCACCTCAACAGCATGGCGGCATTTTTCAGTGCCGCCCGCAACGCCGACCACATGACATCCTTTAATTTTTCCAATCTGCCCCACGGTCGCACCAACGGGGCCTGTAGCGGCACCAACAACAATTGTTTCACCTGTTTTGGGCTTTCCTATATCAAGCAAACCCATGTAAGCTGTAAAGCCCGGCATACCTAAAATACCAAGTGCATATGATGGATTAGGAAAATCTGCACCTAAAAGGTTTAAGCCCTCACCATCAGACAGTGCGTAATCCTGCCACCCGGTGTAACTGAGAACCCAGTCACCAACAGAATATTCCGCTATATTTGATTGAACCACACGGCCAACAACACCGCCGACCATCACGTCGCCAATTTTAACTGGATCTGCATATGACTTGGCATCGCTCATACGTCCGCGCATATAAGGATCGAGGGATAAATAAACATTCCGAATGAGAACTTCACCACTTCCCGCATTTTGCACGGATGTTTCTTTAAGTGCAAAATTTTCAGGTGTCGGGGCGCCTTCCGGACGCGACGCTAGGACGATTTGCCGGTTAATATCTTTAGATTGAGACATGCTCTATTTTCTTTCTTAGGCCAAGATTAGCCGTAAATGATGTCGTTCATACGGTTATCAAGGGTAAGGATGGTGTCATAATATGTTATATGAGCTGTGCAACCGAATTTTTTCTCGAAATAAACTTCCCATTCGGGGGTAAAATAAGCTTGGGCAATCTCTTTTGAATCCCAAAGGTAAATGGATAGACCTTCTCCGGTTTCGATATCAAAGCAAAATTGCTTACTATGTAAATGAGGAAGACCTTTAAAAGTATTATTAGCGCTATCCTCCATCATTTTTACAACTTGTTCATAGGTATATTTTTCTTCTGTTTTGTATTTTATCAGTACTGTAGCCATTATTTTTCTTTCAGTTTTGAAGTGCGATTTTGAGCGTCATTTTTGAAAGCTTTGTATTAAAGTTTTAAAATATATGATTGTTTTATTCTGCTGAATAATATTAACCACCCATGATCAGTTTGTGCAAGATGTTTGTTAGGAAAAGGTGAGAGATTAGAATGGCATTTAAACGAATTTTATTTTATTAATCGCAATAAAACAGAATAATATTCTGTTGAAGTGGTAATTTATCATGTAAAATTTCGTATATTTTATAAAATTAATTCATCATATTTGATCACTAGACTTGCGTAACAATAAGTTTTCCCTATACTGCGCCTCGAGAATCGGATTTGAAAACAATCTTCAAAATTATAAGGAAATAAAAATGAGCGTAAATAAAGTTGTTCTTGCCTATTCTGGCGGTTTGGATACATCAATTATCCTTAAATGGCTTCAGGATGAATATCAATGTGAAGTGGTGACTTTTACCGCTGATCTTGGTCAAGGTGAAGAGCTTGAACCGGCCCGTAAAAAGGCGGAGATGTTAGGCATCAAAGAAATCTTTATTGATGACCTTCGTGAAGAATTCGTGCGTGATTTCGTTTTTCCTATGTTTCGTGCAAACACTCTTTATGAAGGCACGTATCTTCTTGGAACGGCAATTGCGCGTCCGCTTATTGCGAAGCGTCAAATTGAAATCGCGGCTCAGGTCGGGGCGGAAGCGGTTTGCCATGGGGCAACGGGTAAAGGAAATGACCAAATTCGTTTCGAGTTAGGGTATTACGCGCTCAACCCTGATATTAAAGTTATTGCGCCGTGGCGCGAATGGGACCTCAATAGCCGTGAAAAACTTATCGATTATGCAGAGAAACACCAAATTCCAATTGCCAAAGATAAACGTGGCGAGTCGCCATTTTCATGTGATGCAAACCTTCTTCATATATCTAGTGAAGGTAAACTTCTTGAGGACCCTTGGGAAGAAAGCCCTGAATATGTATATAGCCGTACGGATTCACCTGAAAACGCACCAGAAGAACCAACATATATTGAGATAGAATTTGAAAAGGGTGATCCTGTTGCCATTGACGGCGTACGTATGTCACCCGCAACGCTTCTTACAAAGTTAAATGAGCTTGGAAAAATTAACGGTATTGGTCGTCTTGATCTGCTTGAAAACCGTTACATCGGAATGAAGTCTCGCGGTATTTATGAAACACCCGGCGGGTCTATTTTACTTGTCGCTCACCGTGGTATGGAAAGCATTACCATCGACCGTGGAGCCATGCATTTAAAAGATGAAATTATGCCGAAATACGCTGAAACCATTTATAATGGTTTTTGGTATTCGCCAGAGCGTGAAATGATGCAAGCCTTGATCGATAAATCACAAGAAGATGTCTACGGCACAGTACGTCTTAAGCTTTATAAAGGTACTGCATACTTAGTAGGTCGCAAATCACCAAAATCACTTTATTCAATGGAACATGTGACCTTTGAAGAAGATGAAGTTTATGATCAACGCGATGCGGAAGGGTTTATTAAGCTAAACGCCCTTCGTTTACGGCTTCGTAACATGCGTGGTTAAAAAATTAAACCCTCGTCTTTTTTCATTAAGGGGCGAGGGTTTCTTTTTGCGCACTGTAATTTCCTGTCATCATATCCCATGTAGTGCCAAGTGCCCGCCCGCCAGGCGTTACGAAACTTCCGTAACCAACATGATCATTTGGTTTGTTTGGGTTTAGGGTTATGCCCCATATGGGTTGAATTTTATGTGGTTCAGCACTGTATCTTAAATCGGCGATGACATTTTCTTTTGGTGAAAACAAATACCCTTGGGCGAAATAATCAAAACGTCTTATGTCTTTGCGGTGGGTGCTGTTATTTCCCAGTTCAGGATAAATGGTTTCAGGGTCGATGGCAGCAACGGATGATCCTGCTATGATTTCTGGCGCGCTAAATGGCTGAGCGACCACAGCATCCACATAATAACGGCCGTCATATTGATAGGTTGAACGCCAGACAATCAAGTTTCCAAGTGTGGGATTTAATTTAAGCCGTTCGACGTTATGACCTCTGACACCTGCGATTTCTTCTACAGCGTTTGTTACACGGCTATTTTGCAAAAATCCTAGCGATAAATATCCAAGGGCACAGGCCATACCAATTTTGGCCATTTGTGCTGACCTCAAGCGGACGCTTAAAATTACAAATATAAAAAGAGCCATTGTAGGAATGGGATCAATGACCGAAACCGTATCCCATGATATTCGCGCATTTGAGACGGGCCAAAACAGCCGCGTGCCGTAACTGGTGCAAGCATCCAAAAGCGCATGGGTTGAAATGCCAAGGGTGGTAAAAATATAAATTTGTTTAAAATCCCACTGGTATCTTTTAAAAACCAGCGATATTGCCATGGCGACCAGTAAGCCGCCAAAAGGAATAAACCAAAGCGAATGGGTGAAATGACGATGGAATTCAATGCCGAGCAATGGATCGATTGCGGAGGTTATAAAAATATCCAAATCAGGGGCCATGCCGCCGAAGACCCCTGCCACACAGGCGAGGGGTATTTGCTTTTTCTTAGCAAAACTTTGTGCGAAAGCGGCGCCGAGTACAGCCTGTGAAAATGGATCCATGAATTTACCCTAAGTTTAAGTTGTATGATTTATAACCCTAATAAAACATATAAGGCAAATTTTTGTTACATTGTTTCAATTAAATGCGTGATTTTTAAAATTAATTTTGATAGTGTCCGCTCATGAGCAAAGATTGGAAAGAGATTTGGACCAAAATCCGTGAGTGGGATAATGAAGGTCGTAAAATGGCGTTGGCCACGGTGGTAAAAACATGGGGGTCTTCCCCGCGTCCTGTCAGCAGTCATTTAATTATCGATGCCGATGGTCATATGGAAGGGTCAGTGTCAGGCGGATGTATTGATGGTGTTGTTGTGACGACAGCGTTTGAAACCATTAAATCCGGCAAAGGGGAGCTGCTTGAATTTGAAGTGGCAACCGATCAGGCTTGGGAAGTAGGCCTAAGTTGCGGTGGTGAAGTAAATATATTGGTGGAACCGCTGGTAAATATTGCGCAAAAAGCAAAATACCTGCTTGATGAAAACCCAAACGAGATTAAAGAAATTGTCAGCGAAACCGAAATTGCTTCAGGCGAATATTTTACTCATATTTATAAACCTGCGCTTAAGATGATTGTCGTTGGTGCGGTGCATATTTCGCAAGGCCTGATTAAAATGGCGGAGACATTAAATATTGATGTGACTTTGGTTGATCCGCGTTCTGCCTACGCCAGCGAAGAACGTTTTCCACATGTAAATTATGTCACTGACTGGCCTGATGAAGCTTTGCAACAAGCGGATATTAATTCCAGCACGGCAATTGTGACATTAAGCCATGACCCCAAACTTGATGATCCGGCATTGGAGATTGCCATCCGTTCTGACGCATTTTATGTGGCGGCATTAGGAAGTCGTAAAACTCACCAAGACCGTATTGATCGGTTAAAAGACAAAGGTTTTACGGACATGGAAATCGCCCGCATTAAGGGTCCCGCTGGACTTGATATAGGTAGTTTGGAGCCCGCTGAAATTGCGTTATCAATTTTGGCGCAATTCGTTGAAACATACCGTAAAGGCAAACGATGAGCACCCGCATCACGGCCATTGTCCTAGCTGCCGGGCAATCAAGCCGTATGGGCGATCAGAATAAACTCCTCCTTAGTTTTAATGATCAAAGCATGGTCAGTCATGTGATTGATCAATTGGCTTCTAGTAAAGCAGCAGAAATTATCGTAATCACAGGTAATGAAGCAGACAGCGTTAAAAAAAGTATTCCCCAGAAAGTGACTTTTATACATAATCCCGATTATGCTGATGGCTTAAGTACTTCCGTTCGGTCTGGTATTGATGCTCTTTCAAATGACGTGGACGGGGTAATGATCTGCCTCGGTGATATGCCGTATATCACAGCAGAAAATTATAACATGCTGATAGCGGCCTTTGAAGACGGTAAAATTATTGCGCCTGTAACAAATGACAAAATTGGCAATCCACTGATATTTTCATCACAATATTTTGAAGACTTTCTTAACTTAGAAGGAGATAAAGGGGCGCGGGCGTTGCTTAAAAAATATCCTGAAAATATCCTTAAAGTTGATTTGAATACAGAAGCGATTTTTCAAGATATCGATACCCCTGAAGCTTACAACGAAGCTACCCTCTTAGATTAGCTACTTGTTTTTATCAATTGTCGGGATATAGTGTTATTCAATAATAATAATGGGGACAGCATATTTTTATCAAAAACATAGAAGGGGAGTTTTATGACAGATAAAAAAACCATGATTGTCGACGCGACGGATCAGGTCGCAGGTAATGGCCTTATGAGCCGACGATTTTTTATGAACTCAGCACTGGCCAGCACAGCAGTCGTCGCAGGGGGCAGTGCCGCATTTGCGCAAGAAACATCCGTTGGTGAAGGTCAAGAAGACTGGACATTATATCCCGGCGATGATGCGCCTGAATATGGTGATGTTAGCCAATTTGAAAAAGGACGCGTGAAAAAATTTGTGGCACCACCTGTTGGTGGAAGGACGGCCTCATCAGCAGGACGCACACCGTTACATATGCTTCACGGAACCATTACACCAAGCGGACTTCATTTTGAAGTAACCCATCATGGTGTTCCAGACGTAAACCCGGATATCCATAAAGTCGTCATCCATGGGATGGTGGATCGGCCCCTAAAATGGGGTGTGGAGGATTTGGAAAATTACCCCACCGTTACCCGTCAGTATTTCATGGAATGTTCCGGTAATACCCGCGTCAATTGGGCGCAACCGAAACCGGATCAAAATTTTATGTATATGACACATGGTCTCGTGTCGGGAAGTGAATGGACAGGCGTCCCCCTTTCAACCTTGCTTGATGAAGCGGGTGTATCACCGGACGCAAAATGGATCATTGCCGAAGGCGGCGATAGTGGATCATTAAGTCGTTCAATTCCTATTGAGAAGGCAATGGACGATAGCATGGTCGCCCTTTATCAAAACGGTGAAAGAATACGCCCCAGTCAGGGTTACCCCATGCGGGTTTTAAATCCCGGGTTTGAAGGGAATACATCCGTTAAATGGATACGGTCATTATACGTTACCGATAAGCCGGTAATGTCACGATTTGAAACGTCGAAGTATACTGATAAACTCCACGACGGAAAATCATTACAGTTTTCCTTGGAAATGGATGTTAAATCGGTGATTACAAGGCCTTCGAATGCCATAGAGTTAAAGAAAAAAGGTATGTATGAAATTACCGGCCTCGCGTGGTCAGGAAAAGGTAAAATCGCCAAGGTAGAAGTTTCCGCCGATGGCGGTCGCACCTGGGCCGACGCCATGGTTGAAGGACCGGTACATAGTAAAATGCTTACCCGATTTAGAATTCCGTGGATGTGGAAAGGCATGCCGGCGGTACTGCAAAGCCGAGCTACTGATGAATTTGGCCAAGTGCAGCCATCCCGTAAAGCACTGCTCGCCGCACGAGGGAAAAAAGCATATTATCACTATCACGCCGTCCATAGTTGGAGCGTTAATGCAAGGGGGAAAGTTCGCCATGTATATGCGTAAAATTCTCCTAAGTGCGCTGCTGTTCGGTGGCGCTCAAACGACAATTGCACAAGAACCACAATTTGGCGAGCCCGCAACTCAAGCCGATATTGATAAACGGTTCTGGGCCGTCTTTCCTGACGGTGAAAATTTACCAGATGGGCAAGGAACTGCTGTAGCGGGTGCCATGTTATTTGAAGATAATTGTCACGCCTGCCATAAGAACCCACCTGACGAACCCAGTGAACTTGATCCGGAAGATGCCGCTGATGTTTTATTCGGAGGGCACGGAACCATCGGAACGGATGGATCGTTAGCGACCGTTGGTAGTTACTGGCCTTATTCAGCAACAGTATTCAATTATGTACGCCGTGCCATGCCCTATACGGCCCCCATGTCACTGACCAATAGCGAATATTATTCACTCACTGCCTATTTATTATATAAAAATGGAATAATCGAAGAAAATACGGTTATGGATAAAGACAGTCTACCAAAAGTAGAAATGCCAAACAAAGATGGTTTTGTAAGCGCTTATCCTGAAATACCGGAAAAGTACCGCACTAAGTAATTTAGGTAAGGGGACAGTTTACTTAATTAATTAAGAAACTGCCTCCTTAGTAAACTCAACCATCAAAGTTATCAATTTGAATTTCCGGTAGTTCACCTGCTGGCTCAAATCCTAAAATTTTACCGTAAAATACCAGTTCACTTTCTAAGCTATGGATGATGTTTTCTTTTTTGCCGAAGCCGTGATATTCGCCTTCGTAAGGATAGTATGCCACGGGAATATTTCTTTCCCGTAAGGCTTCAACGATAAGTTCTGACTGGTTTTTCGGCACCACAGGGTCAAGCACGCCTTGAAAAACGATCAAAGGACTTTTGAAACCATCAAGGTGATTAATCGGTGAACGAGCTTTTAAAATATCAATATCTTCTGGTAGTTTGCCGATCAAATTATCCAGATAACGGCTTTCATATTTATGGGTGTCGCGGTAAAGAACTTCAAGGTCACTGATGCCGTAATAGTTGGCACCCGCGGCAAAAATATCATGCTGTGATAGGGCGACCAAAACGCTGTAACCCCCGGCACTTCCGCCCCTTATTAATAACTTATCACGGTCGGCAAGACCCTCGTCTACCAGATAATCAATTGCGGCTTTCGTATCGTCAATATCAACGACGCCCCATTGTCCGCGCAGACGTTCGCGGTATTCGCGGCCGTATCCCGTACTACCACCATAATTTATATCAACGATCGCAAATCCGCGTGATGTCCAAAATTGGTTATTGGCACGAAAAGAAGGATTAGTCGCACCGGTTGGCCCACCATGAAGGCGCACGATTAAGGGCGGCAGTTCATCTTCCGCCGCCACGTAATTTGGATTGTTGGGCGGATAATAAAATGCATGCGTTGGCTCCCCTTTTAAATTAGGGAAAGTTATGGCCACTGGTTCAGAAATAAATTCCGGCTCAACAATTGGGTCTTGAGATTTCTTAATAGTGATAAAATCACTATCATCATATTCCACAAGTTCTGAAGCCGAAGTCGTTGTCGAACCAAGTAGATAAATTTTATCTCCGTTTGAATATACTTTGCTAATGCCAACATATGGCGTGTCTATTTCATCAACATCGCCACTTTCTAAATCAACGACCGCAAGATGTGAAATACCGTCTTGTTCATATTTGGCAATCACTTCCGTATTGCTTATATATGCATATGAATGGGCACCGAGTGCGCCGGATTTTCCAAATTCCATTTCGTCAACATGAACGGCAACATTTTCACCGTCTTGATAAGTATGGAAATTCCACCAATCTTCTGTATCGGCGATATAGTAAAGCTTTCCTTCATCAGTCCAGCGTGGTTCTTGTACCGATAGGCTAGCTCTGGATACAATGGTTTCTGTTCCGGAAAGGCTTCCTTGGTCCGTGACACTTGCGCGCCACATTTTTGTATCGTCCCAATTCATATTTGGGTGATCCCAAGTAATCCACACAAGTGTATCACCAGCGGGATTAAGGGCCGCAGATGAAACGAAATCGGTTCCTGAAAATAATGTACGTACCCGGTGACCGCCTTCAAGACTAACGGAGACCAGTGTATTCACTGGTTCGCCTTCATGGCTATGGTCTTCTTGTGTGCAGATTAATTGATTATGAGCGCTATCCATAATGCAATCAGCATAGCGGTACCCATCTTGGGTGAGAGCTTCTGGTGTGCCGTTCGGCGCGAGACGGTAAAGAAGTTGATCTTTGTGATTGGAGAAATATATCACCCCGCCCCAAACATTATATGATCCGCCGCCATATTCATGAACGCGCGTGCGGCTGCTGTATTCTGTGGGAATTGCGTCCGAAATAGTACCGTCTTGATCCCGTTTTACGATCACACGACGTCCACCTTCATCAGGACGGCTTTCAATCCAATAAAGGTCATCACCATCAAGGCGCACACTGCGCAAGCCAACGGCATTGCGGGTGGTTAGTTCCGCCGATATAGGCGATTGCCAACTGCCATATGGCGCTTCGGTAACGTCTTCACCACAAGCAGAGAGAATGAGAAGTGAGGAAAGCGCGAGTTTTTTGATCATTTTTGGTACCTTTTTATTGTTAAAAACAGAATAACGTTCAAGGGTCAAAAATAAAAGTGAAATTACAATAAATTACATTATAGTGAGAATAAATGAGGGGCTGATTATGAAAAGAATATTATTTAGTATATTGCTGGCAACCACGCCGCTAATCGCAAGTGCAGAAAACCAGTTAACGCCTGAGCAAATCCGCACAGAAGTTGAGCGGATTAAAATACCTGCGCTTGATATGTTTAAAGAATATCTCGCCCTCCCCAACGATGGTCATATGCCTGATGATATTGGCCATTTAACGGCATGGGTTGATGATGCGTTTAAAATGCGTGGCTTCACCGTGTCCCATTTGGCTGAGCCAGAAAACCCACTGATTTATGCCAAGCGAATGGTCCCAGGTGCCAAGCGAACAGTGCTAGTTTATTTGCAAGCGGACGGTCAACCCGTTGACCCAAGCGCATGGTTTCAGGATAACCCATATGGCGCCGTGCTTAGATCATCGGATAGTAATATTTGGGATAATGGTAAGTGGCAAGATATTCCTTGGGATAATTTAAAAGGAAACATCAATCCCGACTGGCGTATTTATGCCCGTTCCGCATCGGATTCAAAAGGACCCAATACGCAATTTTTAATGGCACTTGATGTGTTGGAAAATTTGGGCATCACAACTGATTTTAATCTAAAAGTGGTGATTGATACGGAAGAAGAACTTTCTTCTCCTCATTTACCGCAAGCGGTTCTGGATAACCGTGATGAGCTGGCATCGGATATGCTGCTGATATTTGATGGACCACCTCATCGTTCAGGTGGCCCAACTCTTGCCTTTGGTGCCCGCGGAATTGCAACGCTTACCTTAAAAACATTTGGCGCAAAAGTCGCGCAGCATAGTGGCCATTTTGGCAATTATGCCCCCAACCCCGCTTTTCATTTGGCGCGGATTGTTGCATCAATGAAATCGGCCGATGGCCGTGTGACCATACCGGGTTTTTATGACGGCGTTGATATATCGGCAGATGTGCATGAAATACTGGACGCTGTGCCCAATAACGAAACTGAAATGCGCGAGCAAATGGGTTTTTCTACACCAGATAACGTCGCGGATAGTTTGGAAGCCTCCATTCAATACCCGTCTTTAAATATTCGCGGCATGTCCTCTGCATGGGTCGGCGATCAGGTGCGGACTATTATTCCTCCAGTGGCAACCGCTGAAATTGACATGCGCCTCGTCAAAGAAAGCGATCCGCAATATTTGGTTGGTCTGATCAAAGATCACATCAAGGATCAAGGTTACACCATCATTGATCATGAACCCACAGACACTGAGCGCATGACAGATAACAGATATGTACAGCTAAATTACGACATATCCTACCCCGCGTTTCGCACTGAATTTGATAGCCTAGCCGGAAAATTCGCTAAAAGTGCTTTAAATCACTTAAATGGAGAAGATCCAATTTTACTACGAACAATGGGCGGATCAATCCCCATTCCCCCTTCGTGGATACTCTGAATATTCCGGCATTATCGGTGCCGACTGTAAATCCAGATAACAATCAACATAGCCCCAATGAAAATATTCGGGTCGGTAACTTTATTGATGGCATTGCAACGATCGCGGCTGTTCTCGCTGAGAAAATAGATTAGCTCGAAAGTTCTAGCGGCACCGCCGTAGTATATTTCACCTGCGTTACCGCAAAGTGGGTATTCACTTCGCTAACCATGGTTAGTCTTAATAACTTCTTTCGCAAAAATGTTTCATAAGATTGCATGTTTTCTGTGACAATTCTGAGCAGGAAATCCATTGATCCGCTGATGGTGTAACATTCTGTCACTTCATCAAATTTCGTTACTTGTGCTTCAAACTCTTCCAGTGCATCTTCCTGAATATGGCTAAGTTTTACATTGGCG
>JABIPV010000224.1 GCA_018699075.1 Kordiimonadaceae bacterium
AACGGTAACCAAATTACCATTTGGAAGTAATCGACTGCGCTTATTAAAATAAGGTTCCACCGTCCAAGTATGCACAACATTGCCATTCATATCGATAAGGCGCACATCATCGGGCGGCGCACGCTGCGCTCTTATTTTTTCATCCGGATGATTACCTACTTTTGAATGGTCCGAGATTAAAATATAGCCGCTATAGGCCTCATCAGGATTATAAATAGTTGTTCCTGTTGGAAATATAGTCGGTGCGGCGATGGCAAATGATATCGTTGCAAATAATAAAACGAGCGTGCCAAGAATTTTCTGCATGATAGTCCCTCTCCCTTTTATTTATTTTTTATTGGAATAATAAGAACTGCATCACCATACTAATGTCGTTATCATCATAACACAAAAACCAGTAAAAGAAAATCCACCCTTTCTATATGTCTAATTTGTTGTTAGAATTTTTCTCAAATCTATATAAAAGAATTTAACAGGATGCCCCCTCATGAAAATTAATGCAAAAATATTACTGTTCATTGCTTTTTTTGTTTCAAGCTGCTCAGAAAATCAAACAACTGCTACCGTCGCCGAAAAGGCAGAAAAAGCGGTTGGTATGGTGGTAACGGCTAACCCATTGGCCACGGAAGCAGGGCTTGAAATACTTCGTGCAGGCGGCAGTGCTGCGGATGCAGCCGTCGCCGTTGAAAGTGTACTTAGTTTGGTGGAACCGCAAAGCTCCGGCCTTGGAGGCGGCGGCTTCCTTGTTCATTATGATGTTACGACCAAAGAGGTTTCCTTTTATGATGGCCGTGAAAAGGCCCCTTCTGGTGCGACCAAAGAATTATTCATTGATGAAAATGGCAATACTCTATCATCTGGACAAGCAAAAAATAGTGGTCTTTCTATTGGTGTGCCGGGGGCAGTATCCGTATTGAATTTAGCACAAAGAGAACATGGAAACTTACCTTGGAAGGAACTTTTTAATCCTGCCATAAAGCTTTCTACTGATGGCTTTGCGGTATCGCCACGTATGCATGATTCCATAATCGCTTATGCGGATAGAATTCCAAAGACTGATGATGTTGGGCCAACGGACCTTTACAATTACTTATTTGATGATGCGGGAAATCCTCTCCCCACCGGTCATATTCTTAAAAATCCAGAATATGTAAAATCCCTTAACATAATTGCAAATGATCCGACTGCTTTTTATAATGGCGATCTTGCAACGCAAATCGCCTCCGCTGCACAAGCCATGCCAAACGGCGGTACTTTAACCGCAGAAGACATTGGTAATTATAATGCAAGAAAAAGGGACGCATACTGCAGTAAATATAGAAACACGACCATGTGCGGGTCCGCACTGCCGTCTTCATGGGTTTCCGTTTCAATGGTCATGAGTCTACTGAACGAAGCGCCGCAGTTTTCCGAAATGGGCGCAGATGATCCTGATAACTGGACATTACTTGCCGAAGCATTGAGAATTACATACGCCGATAATAACCAATTCATTGCCGATGATGATTTCGTTGCCGTTCCAATTAAAGGATTAATGAGTGACGCTTATATTAAAGACCGTGCCAAGCTCATTTCCCGTAAAGGCGCAAACCTAAATATCGAAGCCGGTGATCCATGGGCCTATCAAGAAGAACAATCAGCTCGGTTTGGTAAAGATGCTACCCTAGATAATCATGGTACTACCCATTTTGTCATCGTTGATGCAGAAGGTAACGCCGTATCCATGACCGCAACAGTAGAAGGTTATTTCGGTTCTCTACGTATGGCAGGGGGCATGATCCTTAATAATCAACTTACGGATTTCTCATTCACGTATGAAGATGCGGACGGTAAACCCATTGCCAATGCGGTTGCGCCCGGAAAACGCCCACGTTCATCCATGTCACCGACAATTGTCCTTGATGAAAACAGAAACTTCTTAATGGCTGTTGGCTCTCCTGGAGGACGCAACATCATATCCTACGTGGCAAAAACTGTTGTCGGTATCATGAGCTGGGGCTTATCGCCTCAAGATGCCATTGATCTGCCCAATATGGTGGCAAAGACAGACGTGGTCCGCATTGAACGCCACCGCGCCAAACCAGAAATTATTCAGGCTTTAAGAGACTTCGGCTATGACGTATTTGAATCCGAAGGTGAAATATCCGGCCTAAGCGCCGTGGTTAAACTCCCTGATGGATCACTACAGGGCGGCGTAGACCCTAGGCGCGAGGGCACAGTCGGCATTTTGTATGCTCCATAAATAAAGGACAGAATTTTAGACTTTAAAAAGATCGTAAGCAGTTCGCTTGCGGCATCAGAATTAGTAATTGCCTAGAGTCTGCTTATGGCCGAAAGCAGACTCTCAAAATTGGGGTTGCAAGATTACGAAACAGATTATAAAATAAATCATCCTAAAGAGTATTCATGCTCATTTGGATCAGTAGGCTAGGTCTTTCCCCCAAGGACCTAGCCTATTTCTTTTTGGTGTATTTGGTAAATATGGAATTATTTATTCACAGCATCCTTTAGGGCTTTACCAGCCTTAAATTTAGGCCTTGTGGAGGCTGCAATTTGAATAGCCTCACCTGTCCGTGGATTACGACCGACTGAAGCTGCTCTGGCTGCTGTGCTGAATGTACCAAAACCAACCATGCGAACTTCTTCGCCGGATGCCAAAGCATTTGAAATAGCATCTATTACAGCATCAACAGCATTTGAAGCGTCCGTTTTAGATATTCCAGCTGATCCAGCCACGCCCGCAATTAACTCGTTTTTATTCATAATTTTCCCTCTATATTTAATTTTTATTCTGAAGTTATCCCCATCTCTCAATACTCAATCACCATGAAATATTGAAAGGACTATCATCCTAACCTTACAGTCAGGGAAAAGGCAATTATATATTTTCTGAGAGTCTGCTTTCGGCCATAAGCAGACTCTCAATTGTTGGTTTTTGATAATATCATCTATGTAAAACGAATTAGAAAAAGTAACGATTTATTGAGGTGGTGTGCTTTTTATATTGGCGGCTTTTTCATCTGTGCCAGGGCGTTTAATTAAACTTTTACAGTCAGGGTCAGTATCATCACAATCACCGGGAGAAACCCTTTTTGTGGATTCGCCCTTTATACCTTTAATTTCCAAATGAATGGCGGCTTTTTCATCTGTGCCAGGGCGTTTAATTAAACTTTTACAGTCAGGATCAGTATCATCACAATCACCGGGGGAAACCCTTTTTGTAGATTCGCCCTTTATACCTTTAATTTCCAAATGAATGGCGGCTCGATTGTTTTGTTCAACATTATTGTTTAACTTGTTCTTATTATTCGTCTGTGCTTCTTGAGCATAGGACTGCCCCGTAATCAATGTACAAGCCATTCCTGCTATTAAAAGAATTTTGAAAGTCATATGTCTCTCCATTTCCAATTATGCCGCATAATAATATCGTAGCTTTAATCCGTAATATAATTGAAGAACGCTTGCAATGCACTCCAAATATTCAAATAAGGCGTTTTAACGTCCCTACAGAGTTGAAAGGGTTTTCTGTGGTGACTGCGCATTTAAGGAGCGCTTCAGGAGCCGGTGAGGCTGAAATGGGGTGTAATGGGGCGGGGTTTATGAATTAATCGAGAGATTGCTTTCGGCCAAAAGCAGACTCTCAGAATCAAATTAATTATTCATACCTAAGCGCTTTAATGGGATTAGTTCTGGCAACACTGATCGCATTACTGGCGACTGTGGTCCAAGCAATAAGAAGCGCGACGGCCCCTGCTAAAAGACAAAACCACAAAATAGCAATGCTTTCTATTCTGTAGACAAAACCTTCAA
>JABIPV010000217.1 GCA_018699075.1 Kordiimonadaceae bacterium
GCAATCGGCGCGATCGTCAACGATTACACCATTTCTAGATTAAAAGTAAAAATTATCGCGGGTTCGGCCAACAATCAATTGGCAACCGAAGCACACGGTCAGCAGCTCGCCGAAAGAGGCATAATTTACTTGCCAGATTACGTAGCCAATGGCGGAGGCAATATTGTTTGTGCCGCTGAATGGTACAAAGAAGGCTTCGGTGGTGTATTAGCCCAAGTCGGTAAAATTTATGATACCTGTACTGAAATTTTGGAATATGCAAAAGCAACCAATACAGCAACAAATTTTGCAGCCAATAAAATTGCTGAAGAACGTTTCCAGAAATAATTTAAACAAGGCGTAATAGGATGAGCACGCAATCTGATAACAAATTTACAGGCAACCCCCGCGAGCCGGAACCAGTTCCGCTTGCTCAGGCCGACGAACTGGGCATAAAACAAGTTCTTGATTGTGACGGTAATGCAAACGGAAATCTCGCCGACCCAAATCTTTCAGAAGACGAAGTGCGTAAATTTTATGAAATGATGGTTCTTGTTCGTGCCATCGATGACCGTGGATGGAAATTACAACGTTCTGGCCGGATTGCCTTTTGGATACCTCTGCTGGGGCAAGAAGCGGTTCAGGTGGGTGTCACTTGTGCTCTAGATGATAAAGATTGGATTTTCCGCGCCCACCGTGAATTAGCGGTATGGCTACTGCGTGGAAAGTCTTTAAAAATGTTGTTTGCTCAATTTTATGGTGCTGAGGAAGAACCCTTGAGAGGACGCCGTCTGCCTTGTTTGATTGGCAGTCGTGATATCAACCTTATTTCGAGCACAACACAAGTAGGGGCGAGCTTGCCGCACGCGGTTGGTGCGGCATGGGCAGCAAAATTACTAGGTGGGTCCGAGAAATTTTTGATATTTTTTGGCGATGGCTCGGCCTCAAGAGGGGAATTTCATTCAGCTATGAATTTTGCGGGTATACACCAACCGCCAGTAATGATGGTGTGTGTTAATAATGGCTGGGCCGTAACTACCCCCCTTGATCGCCAGACCGCCAGTGCCAATTTCGCCGCCAAAGGTGATAATTATGGTGTGCGTAATGTCAGAGTTGACGGTAATGATCCACTGGCTCTTTATGCAGTGACAAAAGATGCCCATGATAATATTGAAGAATATGGCCCGACCCTTATCGAAGCGGTTACTTTTAGATTAGGCTATCACACGTCGTCCGATAATCCGGATTTATACAGACACGAACAAGAGTGCGAATTATGGAAACCGTGGGACCCGGTCCGACGGTTACGTCTTTATATGGAAAATAAAGGATGGTGGGACCAGACAAGAGAAGACGCTTTAATTGCTCTTCATGAGAAAGAAATTCAAGAAGCTGTAACTGCCGCAGAAGCTATGAAAATTCCAGGACCCGCGTCACAATTTGATGATGTTTTTGCCGAAACAAACTGGATGATTGAAGAACAGAAAGAACGCATACTAAGTGAGGTCAAAGCTGATGACTGAGATGACCGTATTAGAAGCGTTAAACGCGGCAATGGCCCATGAACTAGAACATGATCCGAAAGTAGTGATCCTCGGTGAAGATGTAGGAATTGCGGGCGGCATTTTTAGAACAACACAAGGATTACAAAACAAGTTTGGTGTAGATCGTGTGATTGATACACCCTTAGATGAAAAAGGGATAGCCGCTCACGCCGTTGGTATGGCCCTTTATGGTATGAGGCCAGTTGTTGAAATTCAGTTTTCCGGCTTTATCCATGATTGTATTGAACAAATTATGTTTTGCGGTGCTAAATATAGATGGGTTCTCGGCGGTGAATATTCCGTGCCCATGACCATTAGAGCTCCTTCTTTCGGAGGCATAATGGGGGGTATTTGGCATTCCCATAGCCCGGAATCATATTTTGCTCACGGCAGTGGCATTAAAATCATCGCCCCCAGCACGCCCCAAGATGCCTATAGTATGCTGATAACTGCCATACGTGACCCTGATCCTGTATTGGTATTAGAGCCAGTTCCACTTTACCGCACACTACGTGATGAAGTGGATGAAACATTAAAAACCCAAGAATTTGGCAAAGCTGAAATTGTTAGATCCGGCAGTGATATTACGGTCGTGGTGTATGGGCCCCTTCGTCATAAAACCGTTGAAGTGGCCGATAGTCTTGCTGAAGATGAAGGAATTGATGTTGAAGTGATTGACTTAAAGACCTTAATTCCATTTGATATTGAAACGTTGGTTAACTCGGTAAAACGTACAGGCAAAATGGTCATTATTCATGAAGCTTCGCAAACCATGGGATTTGGTGCTGAAATTGCGACGTCCGTACAAGCCAAAGCCTTTGGATATTTAGAAGCTCCTATCGACAGAGTATGCGCGCCGGACGTGCCCCACTCTTACCGGGTAGGAGACGAATTTTACATTCCCAACAAAGACCGCATACGTGCGGGTATCATGAAAACGATGGAGGCAATTTTGTAATGTTTGATTTCAAATTACCCGATATTGGTGAAGGATTAGCCGAAGCAGAATTTCTCAACTGGTCCGTAAAAACAGGCCAAATGGTTAAAGAAGGTGATGTTGTCGCAGAAATTAGTACTGACAAGGTCACAGTTGAACTCGCTGCGCCAAGAAGTGGCCAAATACATGAAATTTGTGTGGATGTAGGCGAGGTCGTAAAAGTTGGAACCGTCATTTTACGCATTGATGATCAAAGCAGTGACCAAGTTTCACAGGAAAGCAAACCCGCAGAAAAACAGCTAGAAAAACCCAGTAAAGTTAAAGCAGTAAAAGTAAGAACATCCCCCGTGGTGAGACGTTTTGCTACTGAAAACAAAGTTGATCTGGCAAATGTAATAGGCAGCGGATCAGAAGGTATGATCTTACGCAGTGATGTCGAAGCATTCATTAAGCAGGAAGTTAGTCAGCAAAGTGGTGATCAGATAATAAAGTTAAAAGGGGCTGCCTTAAGTACCGCTCAAAATATATCTAAAGCGGCTAATATAATGGCGACCACATCAATATCTTTTGATGTAAATGCGGACCAGATAGCAAAATGCATTTCTGAAAATAATTTATCCCCTCTCACTGTAATTTCAATGTGCCTAATCGGAACGTTGAAAAAACATCCAAAATTTAATGCCACAATTGATGAAGAAAATAATCAATTGTGTATCAGTGATCATATCAATCTAGGAATTGCTGTTACTGCGAGTGATCAGCTCCTTGTCCCTGTGTTAGAAAATATAGGTTCTAAAAACAGTGAAGAGATTTCTGCCTCTATTATTGATATAACGGCACGAGGTAGACATGATCAACTTAAGCCCCAAGAAATGCGCGGCAGTACTTTCACCTTGTCTAGTACTGGTGGAATTGAACAAGGCCTGATCACATCAACTACGCCAATAATTAATCATCCAAATGTAGCTATTTTATGGGCATCCCGCTTCACTGATCGCCCATGGGTATCAGAAGGTGGCATTATTGTTGCCAAAGTTATGTCCTGCACCCTTGCTTTCGACCACCGATATTTACACGGTGCTGATGGCTTTGCCTTCATCAGTGATTTTGAAGAGTTCATGCAAAACCCAAGCTCAGCTCTTTAAGAGCGACAACAGAAAATTGAGAATATTATGACAAATAATAATTTAAAATATCCTCCCCGGGTTTTAGTCACCAAAATTGGTCTAGATGGCCATGATCGAGGTAGCCGAATTGTTGCTGCTTACCTTCGGGATGCGGGTATGGAAGTTATTTATACCCCGCCCTGGCAAGAAATAAACGCTGTTGTTAATCTGGCGCTTCAAGAAGATATTGATGTAATCGGCCTAAGTTCGCTTGCCACGGATCATCTAATAGCTCCTGATTTAATGATCGCACTGAGAGATGCGGGGCTTGATCATATTAAAGTTATTGTTGGTGGTATCGTTCCCGCTAACGAACACGGAATGCTGGAGGACGCTGGTATTAGTAAGATTTTTGAACCAGGTGCCTTACGTGAAGACATTGTTGAAAGTGTTGCAACACTTGCCGCTAATGCACGTTCCAGCCGTCGTGATTTTGAGGAGGCATCCTTATGAACATAAAGCATAAACAAATGCACTTTTCAGACCTTGAACAGTCCCATGATGATTGGCAACAAAAATATTCAGCCCAAATAGGAAATGACCGAACAATAGAAAACCGCTCAGGGATTGAAATAAAACCGCTTTATAGTCCATTAGATTGGAGTAATGAGAGTTACGCAGAAGATATGGGGTTTCCCGGAAAAGAACCTTTTACGCGAGGGATCTATCCAACAATGCACCGGGGACGCACATGGACCCAACGACAATTAATAGGCCTAGGCCGTCCGCAGGATTATAACAAACGTGTACTTTCGTTATTAAAAGCAGGGGCAAGTGCAATTAGCTTAATACCCTGCAATTCTGGTTTTCGCGGCATCGATTGTGATGAAGTACCTGTTCCATTATTAGGGACCTGCGGCACTGTCATCAATACGACGGATCATATGACCAATAGTTTGAAAGATGTTTCTTACGAAAATATATCTACGGCCCTTAATGACCCTTCGCCGTTTACACTGTTCGCATTTTTATTGGCGGCGGCCAAACGGCGCGGCGTATCCATTGATAAAATTAGCGGTACATCAAACCAAAGCGATTATATTTCTCACTGTGTCGCCAATCATATGTTTTTCAGGCTTTCGCTATCAGGTGGACGTCGGGTGCTTATGGATCATATTGAATATTGCGCCAAGCATGTGCCGAAATGGAACCCTGTTTCCGTGGTCGGTCAACATATGCAGCAGGCAGGAGCAACACCAGCGGAAGCAATGGCATTTACATTATCCACTGCCATTCAGTATGCAGAAGACTGTATAGAAAGGGGTATGGACCCTGATGATTTCTTGCCGCGCTTTACGTTCTTTTTTGATATTTCAATTAGCTTTTTTGAAGAAATTGCGAAATTTCGAGCTGGTCGCAAAATTTGGGCACGGATAACACGCGATCGTTTTGGTGCTAAAAACCCCAGATCATGGCGATTTAAATTCCACGGTCAAACATCTGGCGCCGATCTTACCATGCAACAACCGCTTAATAATATCGCACGAGTTGGGGTTCAGGCAATGGCGGGAATTTTTGGCGGCCTTCAATCATTACATACAGACAGTTACGACGAAGCCATAACCACACCATCTGAAGAAACCGCAAAAATTGCCATCGCTACGCAAAATATACTGCGTGAAGAAGCCCATCTTTGTGATGTTATTGACCCCCTTGGTGGTTCATATTACGTGGAAAGTTTGACCAATCAAATGGAAGAAGAAATTATTGCTATCATTGACCGCATTGATAATGCTGGTGGAATGTACGCGGCTGTCGAAGCGGGCATCGTCCAGCGGGATATAGGTCTTTCTGCTATGGGATTTCAGGATAAAATTGAAAGCGGTGAGCAGTCATTAGTTGGCGTCAATTGTTATCAGGGTGATGATAGTTGGGCTTCTCCTCCGCCTTACCGACCTGATACTGATAAAATGCAAAAATTCGTTGATGATTTTATTAATTTCAAATCAAACCGTGATCAAGCTAATGTTGATACGGCGCTTGATAATTTGGCCCGCGCAGCAAATTCTTCTGATCAGAACACATTCGAAAAAGTCGTCGCTGCAGCGGAAGCAGAGGTTACCCACGGCGAAATTATCGCATGCCTTCGCCGAGAACTAGGCACAGGTGTGCCTGTGATAATAGCTTAAAATATGGATCAATATTCAGCCATGATAAACGCACTAAGAAATGGAGATATCCGCGCTCTATCCCGTGCAATTACCTTGGCCGAAAATGATGTGCCATTATCTGATCAATTGGTAAATCATAAAAACGGCAGTAATGTTGTCGGCATAACCGGCGCACCGGGGGTTGGCAAATCAACATTGATTAATGCTTATATAAATCAATTACGTGCGGATGGTAAAACTGTTGCCGTTCTCTGTGTTGATCCCTCTAGCCCAACGTCGGGGGGTGCTTTTTTAGGTGATCGCTTGCGGATGAGTGAACATGCCAACGACCCAGGCGTATTCATACGTTCATTATCAGCGCGTAATCATTTGGGTGGCTTATGTAAAAACATAGAAAATATAATAAAAGTCATAAAATTTACCAATGCTTGGGACACAATAATTCTTGAAACGGTCGGTGCTGGGCAATCTGAAGTGGAGGTTGCTAAAATAGCCAATTGTAAAATTGTCGTGCTGGTTCCTGGTTATGGTGATGAAATGCAAGCCATGAAAGCCGGAATTCTTGAAATCGCAGATATTCTTATTATCAATAAATCAGATATGCCCGGTGCACATCATAGCGCCAAAGAATTAAAGGCCATGCTGAGGTTACGACCAAAAAGCGATTGGGATGTGCCTGTTTTAATGTCTACCGCTACTGAAAATGAAGGTATATGTGAATTGATTGAAACCGTTGAACGATTTAAGGTTTCCACACATTAATTCGATTATTAAATCAATTTCCCTCATAAACTTTAATGATATTACGCGCTGTTAATTTCTCGATATCATCTTCGCTATAGCCATAATTCTTCAATATTTCATCAGTTTGCTCTCCCTCACCGGGAAGATCATAGCGCACACCAAATTTGTTTCCGTCCATTTCAATTGGTAGGGCTGGTAATGCTGTTTTACCACCGCCAGGTATCGTTAAATCTAGCAAACCACCAGAAGCCTTCAAATGAGGATCATCAAACATTTGATCTGGGCGTGATATGGGGGCAAAAGGTAATCCTGTATATTCAAGCTTGTCCATTAAATCTTGCTTAGAATACTGCTTAAATAAATCACTTACTATGGGAAGTAGTTGATCCCTTCGCGCAACCCTATCTTCATTGGCGCGGTAATTAAGGTCTTCCCCAAGCTCATCTAAATCAAACGCATCACAAAATTGCAACCACTGTGTGTCGGAGATCACACCGACAAAAACCTGTTCGCCGTCGCTGGTATCAAAAACATCATATATTGCCCAAGCATTTATGCGCATTGGCATAGGGTCCGCTGCCTTACCCGTGGCAGAATATTGTGCCATATGTTGACCAACAAGAAAGGCGGTACTTTCAAATAAAGAACTTTGCACTTTCTGCCCTAAGCCTGTTATTTCTCGTTGTCTTACTGCCGCTAAAATGGCGATTGCGCCAAACATGCCGCCTACAATATCAATTACACTGGCCCCTGCACGTAGTGGCTGACCAGGAGGGCCTGTCATATAAGCAAGGCCACCCATCATCTGTGCTACTTCATCCAAAGCGGTTCGGTGCTCATAAGGTCCAGAAAGAAAACCTTTTTGAGAACAATATATTAGACGATCATTCAGTTCTTTTAACTCCTCATAGCCAAGCCCTAGTTTATCCATTGCCCCGGGCCTAAAGTTTTCGATAACGATGTCAGAATTTTTAATCATAGTGTGCGCAATTTCAAGACCCTCAACGGATTTAAGATCAAGACATATACTTTTTTTATTGCGGTTAAACATAGGAAAGCATCCGGCTCCAAGGCCGCCGAGGCGCCGGGTACTATCGCCGGAAAGTGGTTCTATTTTGATAACTTCCGCCCCCATATCCGCCAAAATAACGCCAACAGCAGGCCCCATCACCATATGACTAAACTCAATGACCTTTATACCCTCTAGCGGAAGGTTTTGCTCATCAGCCATTTTCTTATTTCTCCTTAAATGTTTAATTGATGATACCCAATTAACCCTTAATGGACAATTTAATTGTTCTGTATGATAATATATGATGTTAAAGGAAATTCACCGCTATCAATATCGAACTCACTGATTTGACAGAATAAATTTCTCATTGCTTTCATGATCCGTAATCTTTAACGTCTTGTAAAAAAAGGTGTGAAAAAATGGATAAATATAAACGGAAAACGCTTTATACATTGGGGATGGCCCTGCCAGCTTATTCGATCAGCAAAACATTCGCTGTATCGGGTGGGTTGGGGCTTAATGGACAGTCAAACGGTTCTGGACAAATAAGTGTAAATTTCGAAACATTAACTAAGGATTTTGTCGATCCTCCTATGTCTTCAAGGCCGGGTGCTTTTTGGTGCTGGTTAAATGGTGATGTTACCAAAGCTTCTATCACCAGTGATTTAGAAGAAATGAAAGATAAAGGAATGGCGAGGGCCGAGATATGGGACGTGGAAGCACGTGATGATATTTACGGCATCGGCCCTGAGTTTCTCGGCGATCAGTCTGTAGAATATATCAGACATGCGTTGTCCGAAGGGAAACGTCTTGGTATTCGTATAGGGATGGTTGCTTCAAGCGGTTGGAATGCCGGTGGTGCATGGGTGGAACCGGATTGGGCTGGTAAAGCACTTTACAGTTCTGAGCTAGAACTAAGTGGCCCTCAATCTTTTTCAGACGAAATCCCTTTTCCGGAACTGACAGAACATTGTCCTCGGGATAATCAAGGGAAGCCTATTTTTCACAAAGAAGTGACGGTAATAGCTATTCCCACCAATGGCGAAAAAAAGATAAATGATTTTAAGGAGATGGTTTTTCTGAATGACCATTTTGACGGAACTAAACTTGTTTGGGATGTGCCAGAAGGTGACTGGACTATCTTGAGGTTTGTTTGTTTAAATACGGGGCAACATCTCGTGGTTCCAAGCCCGAATTCCGACGGTCTATTTATCGATTTCTTTGATCCAGAAGCAACGAAAAAGCATTTAGGTCATATTTTTGATCGCATCGGCATTACCAAAGAAAATTACAAAGAAATTGGTTTAGGCTATCTGGAATTTGATAGTATGGAACTGGATGTCGCTACAGCTTGGACAGATAATATGGCCAGCATTTTTCAAGATCATAATGGATATGATGTTCTTCCCTTTCTACCTGTATTCGCCGGTTGGGAACTTCCGGAAGGTAATGATGATTTCATATATGATTTTAATCAGACAGTTAGTGATCAACTTATTTTTAGTCATTACACCACAGGCCGAGATTTTTTAGCGGAGTATGATGCTGATTTAGTTGCTGAAGCAGGTGGCCCCGGGCCACCAATTTGGAACTCGTGTCCTGTTGACGCTTTAAAAGCGCTGGGCAATGTCAGCATCCCGCGTGGTGAATTTTGGGTGCAGAATAAGAATAGTATTTTCCTAGTTAAAGAAGTTGCCAGTGCATCACACATATATGGTCTTGGTACTGTAGACGCAGAGAGTTTCACTACTTGGCGGCGTTGGAAAGACGCGCCTCATGCGCTTAAAAGTTATGTGGACCGCGCTTTTTGTGAAGGGTTGAATATGGTTACGTTTCATACTTTTGCAAATTCTCGCCCTGAACATGGATTACCGGGCAGGGCGTATCATGCAGGTTCCGATATTAATCCGACCACAACATGGTGGCGGCAATCAAAATCCTTCATGAGTTATTTATCAAGATGTTCCTATTTACTCTCGCTAGGATTATTTGCGGCGGATGTGGCCTATTATTACGGCGATAAAGCGCCCAATTTTTTCCCGGAATATCAAGATGATCCTAATCGCCCAAGATTGAATGGGTTAAGTGCGGGGTATGATTTTGATGTGGTTAATACGGACGTGATTATGAACCGAATGACTGTATCGGACGGTAAAGTTACTTTGCCTGACGGCCTTGATTATAAGCTTTTGGTTCTGCCGCACCGGGACGATATTCCAGAACATGTAGTAAAAAAAGTTGAAGAGTTAATCGCGGCAGGTGCCAAAGTCCTTGTTCAGCATCCTGAAATTGCCAAGACAATTAAAGGCAATGTGATAAAAAATATCAGCATTGATGATGCCTTAGAACAGCTTGCAATCGCCAAAGATTTTGATGCTGATGAAGATAAAGTTGACTTCATTCACCGTAAAATTGGTGATGCAGACCTATATTTTATAAGCAATTTAACCAATCGGTTAATTACAGAGGACTGTGCCTTTAGAATTGATCGAAAACATCCTGAATATTGGGATCCTGTGACTGATAAGCAGTATAATATACAGGAAGCACAAGTCGCAAACGGTTATACAAATATTAAACTGAAATTAGATCCTTATCAGTCGTGTTTTATTATGTTTAATAATCAACGTCGCGAATTACCAGAGTATCGCACAGCTATTAAAGCGATGTCCTCTGAAGTAACGGGAGCTTGGACGCTTTCTTTTCCTGAAAATTGGGGTGCGCCCGCTTCTGTGGAGCTTGATAAATTAATTTCTTGGACCGAACATGAAAATCAAGGGATTAATTATTTTTCAGGTACTGCTTCTTATAAGAATAATTTTAATGCCTCAAAAAGTGACAAAGCCATCAGCATAGACTTAGGTGACGTGCGCGATGTTGCGGAAGTTATCGTCAATGGAAAGTCCGCAGGCGTTTTATGGACCAAGCCTTTTAAGTTGAATATTAGGGATCATGTGAAAGAAGGTAATAATACGCTTGAGATAAAAATTACCAATATGTGGGTCAACCGCTTAACAGGTGATATGAATTTACCAGCCGAAGAAAGGTTCACTAAAACCAATATTCCCGACATTAGCGACGATTACGCAAATCAGGGACCCAATAAATATTATTCAGAATTTGGTGATGAAGCATATAGAGTTCAAACAGCGGGTTTGCTAGGGCCTGTGAAGATTGAGATAGAGACTTAATTTATAATCTCTTTTAAGACTGAAATAAATTTACCCAGTTCGTCTTCGTCATTAAAATAATGTACGGAAGAGCGAATTAAGTTAGGTAGTTTATTTTTGTTTGCGTCCAGTAAAGTACTGCTTGGTTCGGATAAGCTGGTATTGATGCCATTTTCACGTAATTTATTGACGATGCTGGCAGCTTCAATACCATTGACAGAAAAAGTGATGATCCCACATTGGTGCTGGCTAATTGTATGGGTTGAAACACCTTCAATTTCGTTTAGTTTTCCCCTTAAATAGTTTGCAAGTTCATCAATGCGGGTTTGGATGTTTTCTAGGCCAATATCTAATGCATAATCAATAGCTGCGCCAAGACCTAATGTACCAGCATAATTGCTTTCCCAGTTTTCAAAACGTTTTGCATCATTGCGCAGTTCATATTCAGTGGCAGATTTCCACTTTGCACCGCGTAGGTCAATGATGGGTGGATGAAGTTTTTCAATTACGGATTTTTTTACATACAAAAAACCTACGCCGCGCGGGCCGCGTAGGTATTTACGGCTGGTGGCGGATAACATGTCGCATTTGATTTCTTCCACATCAATCGGCATTTGCCCCACCGATTGACAGGCATCGACCATAAACAAAATATTATGTTTTCGAGCGATATCACCTAGAGCGGCAACAGAATTAACAAGACCGCTATTGGTGGGGACATGGGTGGCGGAAATAAGTTTCACATTCTCGTCAATCATGCTTTCTAATATATCCAAACATAACTCTCCATCTTCGCCGCTGGGGATAACTTCGATACTGACATCTTTTTCCTTGGCCATATGAAGATAGGCGATGAAATTGGACACATATTCTGCTTCCACAGTTAAAATACGGTCTCCGGGTTTAAAATCTATCGCGTAAAAGGCCATTGCCCAGCCCACTGTCGCATTTTCAACAATGGCAATTTCATCTGCACTGGCATTGATTAGTTTCGCAACTGAATTATAAACCTGATCTAGTTCTTCTGACATTTGCGCCATGGCTTCGTAGCCACCAATATTTGCTTCAAGGTTTAAGTGTTTGATCTGTGTGTCTAATACCTGCTGGGTCATTAAAGATGAGCCAGCATTATTTAAATGGATGATGTTTTTCTTACCCGGGGTGTCTTGGTAAATTTTATTATTGTCCATAGTCATTATCGGTCATTCCTGATTTTGTTATTGATGTGTACTAGATCATAAAATTTCCCCTTCCTCAATTTAAATATATGGGTTAGCATGATAAAAAAATAATCATTATGGGAGAACCTATTGTTTAAGAATTTCTTACTGCTGTTTGTATATTTGATGGTTCTTCCAAATATCGCAAATGCGCAAAAGTTCAGGTTTGTCGAAGCCACCATTGGCAATATTCAAAATACAATCCGCTCAGGTCATATGACCTGCCGCGAAATTGTTTCGGGTTATTTAGACCGTATCAGTACGTTTGATCAGGACACCAAATTAAACGCCATTACCGTCGTTAATCGCAATGCTCTTAAAAAAGCAGATCAAATTGATCTGGCCATAAAAAATGGTGATCCGCTTGGATCGTTATTTTGTGCACCAATATTGGTGAAAGATAATTATGATACCCATGATCTGCCGACCACAGGTGGCTCAATAGCCCTTAAAAATAGTTATCCGCCTGATGATGCATATATGGTACGTAAGCTTCGTGAAGCGGGGGCGATTGTTATCGCAAAAACCAATATGGCTGAATGGGCCTTTAGCCCGCGTCAATCAATAAGTTCATCTTTCGGTACTACGGCCAATGCATATGACCTATCCCGTGTCCCTGCAGGTTCAAGTGGCGGTACAGCGTCGGGCACTGCGGCCAGTTTTGGTGTTGCGGGGATGGGGTCGGATACGGGAAACAGTATCCGTGGGCCGTCTTCTCACTTGGCTTTATTCGGTATTCGCTCCACGCTTGGATTGACCAGTCGGGACGGGATTATTCCACTGGCATGGGACCGCGATGTAGCTGGGCCAATGACACGGACGGTGATTGACGGGGCTAAGATTTTCAATGAAGTCGCTGGATATGACCCCGCTGATCCGATGACGGAGCAGGGTAAAGGAAAACGTAAAAAAGATTACACAGATTATCTTGATAAAAATGCCTTAAAAGGAAAACGCATCGGCGTATTGCGCTCGTTGGTATTTACAGAGGATGCTGACCCAGAAATTACGGCGCTTTTTATAAAGGCTGTGGAAGATCTAAAAAAAGCGGGGGCAATTATTGTTGATCCTTTTGCAATTGCCAATTTTGATGATCACCGAAATACCAGTAGTTTTTGCATGCGCTTTCGTTATGACATGCGGCAGTATTTAAAAACATTAGGCGATAACGCACCGATTAAAGACGTGATGGAAGTTCTGGAGACCGGACAATATTCACCTTCTGCAAAATCAGGATTGGAAAATTTTGGTGCCGGTTCACTTGATACTCACCCGAGTGATGAATCGCCGCCGTGCTTAGAATTTCCAAACCATCCTGCTAGAAATGCGTTTAAGGCCGATGTCGAAGGTTCAATGGATATGCATGATGTAGATGTGATTATTTACCCGTCATGGACCAATCCACCAGCACTTCTAAGTCGCGCTGATGCGGATTATAAAGGGGATAACAGCCAGATTATCGCGCCGGCTACTGGACTGCCTGCCGCAACTGTTCCCATGGGATATTCCCACGGAAACTTGCCTGCAGGTCTTCAAATACTTGGCCGTGCTTATTCAGAAGATATCATCTTTGCTGTAGCATATGCGTTTGAACAAGCAACAAAACACCGAAAACCACCAAGACGTTTTCCAGAAATTGATAAAGTGACAAAATTTGCATTAAAAAATCATAAAGGACATACTCTTCAGGAATGAGAAAAATATATAAAAAAATAGGCGTTATTCTTCTAAGCGCTACGATGATCATATCGTCGTCTGCACCGTCATTTGCCGCGCGTAAACAATTTAATATTGGTACCGGTTTTATCGGCAGTTCTATGCATGCGGTGGGGACCGTGGTTGCCAAGCATATGCAGAAAAAACTAAGGATGAGGGTAACCGCAAGGCCTTATGTAGGACCGAGTGCATTTTTACCACTGATTAACAACGGCGAACTTTCCATGGGTTTATCGTCCATGAGCGAAGCAAAC